>BEIP01000012.1 GCA_002898955.1 bacterium HR39
ATGGCCGTAGCCCTGCGCGTCCTGCGCCAGCAGCACCACGGGAGCCCGCAGCGGGCCGCGCCGGCCGCCGCGGCCGCCCTCGCCGCCGAGGCGCAGGGGCAGGAGCAGCCCGACGATCGGCTGGATGCCGGCTTTGATGGCGGCGTCGCAGAACTGCATCACGCCGAAGAGATTGGCCTCGTCGGCGACGCCGACGGCCGGCATGGCGTGCTCGCGGCAGCGCGCCACCAGCTCGGGAAAGCGCACGGTGCTGGAGAGCAGCGAGAAGCAGGAGCGCACGCGCAGGTGCACGAAGGGGGCGAGCTCCACCGACCGGCTCCCTCAGTCGAAGATGTCGAAGTCGAAGATCTCGCGCAGGAAGGACTTCTTCTTTTTCGGATGATACGGATACGCGGGTGACGTGCCGGACGGCGGCGCGGAGGCCGCCGGCCCGGGTCCGGGTGCGTCGCCGCCGGCACCCGCCGCGGCGGCCTCCAGCAGCTTCTCCAGTTCGCCGCGATCGAGCCACACGCCGCGACATTTCGGACAGACGTCGATCCGCACGCCGTGACGCTCCACCTCGCGCATGCCTTCCGCGCAGTTGGGGCAGAGCAGAAGGGGCATCGCCGGGCTCCGGGGATGTCCGGGGCGAAGATGACGGTGCGGTCGGGAGGCGGCAAGGCGCGCGGGGCTGGAAAAGCGGCGCGGGCGGGACTTGCCGGTGGGCGGGGCGTGCTTATCTTGCCTCGCGTCGGCGCGACGGATCGCGCCGATGCGTCTCGAAGCGCGGGGTACGGGCGCGTCCCGGACCGGGGTTGACGGGGCGGGGGGCGCGCCGTACAAGCACGCCGCTCGTTCGCGGTGCTGGCGGTGACCCTCGCGGATCAGACGCCGCGCCGGTTTCGCCAGTCACGGGTCGCACGCAGGCGTCGGACCGACGGGCCGTCGGTCGGGCGCTTCGTGTCTCGCGACGGACGGCACGGTACGCACGGAATACGGGCGAGGATCGAGCAGGCATGCCGACCATCAACCAGCTGGTGCGCCACGGCCGCGAGCGGCCGAAGGAGAAGAGCAAGTCGCCGGCACTCACCGCGTGCCCGCAGCGGCGGGGCGTGTGCACGCGCGTCTACACCACGACGCCGAAGAAGCCGAACTCGGCGCTGCGCAAGGTGGCGCGCGTGCGGCTCACCAACGGCTACGAGGTCACCAGCTACATTCCCGGGGAGGGGCACAACCTGCAGGAGCACTCGGTGGTCCTGATCCGCGGCGGCCGCGTCAAGGACCTGCCGGGCGTGCGCTACCACATCATCCGCGGCACGCTGGACGCCCAGGGCGTGCAGGGGCGTCGCAACGGCCGCTCCAAGTACGGCACCAAGCGGCCGAAGTAACGGGGGACATCCGGCATGCGGCGTCGTCGAGCCGAGAGGCACGAGATCCTCCCCGACCCGAAGTTCGGGGACGTGGTGCTGGCGAAGTTCATCAACTGCGTCATGCGCGACGGCAAGAAGTCCGTCGCGGAGAAGATCGTCTACGGCGCGCTGGACCGCATCCAGCAGCGGACCCGCCGCGATCCGCTGCCGATCTTCCACGAGGCCATCGAGAACGTGAAGCCCAGCCTCGAGGTGCGCTCGCGGCGCGTGGGCGGCGCCACCTACCAGGTGCCGGTGGAGGTGCGGCCGGAGCGCCGGCAGACGCTGGCCATCCGCTGGATCATCCAGGCGGCCCGCAACCGCTCCGAGCGCAGCATGCAGGAGCGGCTCGCCAACGAGCTGCTGGACGCTGCCAACAACCGTGGCGCCGCGGTGAAGAAGCGCGAGGACACGCACCGCATGGCGGAGGCGAACCGCGCCTTCGCGCACTATCGCTGGTAACGACACGGGACATCCGGCCATGCCCCGCCAGGTACCCATCGAGCGCTACCGCAACATCGGCATCATCGCCCACATCGACGCGGGCAAGACGACGACCACGGAGCGCATCCTCTACTACACGGGCAAGACCTACAAGATCGGCGAGGTGCACGAAGGCACCGCCACGATGGACTGGATGGAGCAGGAGCAGGAGCGGGGCATCACCATCACCGCTGCCGCCACCACCACCTTCTGGCGGGACCATCGCATCAACATCGTCGACACGCCCGGCCACGTGGACTTCACCATCGAGGTGGAGCGCTCGCTGCGGGTGCTGGACGGCGCCGTGGTGGTGCTGGACGGCGTGGCCGGCGTCGAGCCCCAGACGGAGACGGTGTGGCGCCAGGCCGACAAGTACCGGGTGCCGCGCATCGTCTTCGTCAACAAGATGGACCGCATGGGCGCCAATTTCGAGCGCTGCGTGCAGATGGTGCGCGAGCGGCTCGGGGCGAACGCCGTGCCGGTGACGCTGCCCATCGGCGCCGAGGCCGACTTCCGGGGCGTGGTCGACCTGGTCAACGGCCGCGGCATCGTCTGGCACGAGGAGACGCTGGGGGCCCTGTTCTCGTACGTGGACGTGCCGCAGGAGCTGCGCGAGGCGGCGGCCGAGGCGCGCACGCGGCTGATCGAGGCCGCGGTGGAGTTCGACGACGAGGCCATGATGGCCTACCTCGAGTGCGAGGAGCCGTCGGCCGAGACGCTGATCCGCTGCATCCGCAGGGCCACCATCGCCGGGAAGATGGTGCCGGTGCTGTGCGGCGCCGCCTTCAAGAACAAGGGCGTGCAGCCGCTTCTGGACGCCGTCGTCGACTACCTGCCGTCGCCGGCCGACCTGCCGCCGGTCGAGGGCGTCAATCCCAGGACCGGCGAGAAGGAGACCCGGCCGCCGGAGGACGACGCGCCCATGTCGGCGCTCGCCTTCAAGATCATGACCGACCCCTTCGTCGGCACGCTGACCTTCGTGCGGATCTATTCGGGCCGCATCGACGGCAGCAGCTACGTGTGGAACTCGACGAAGGGCAGGCGGGAGCGCATCGGCCGCATCCTGCTGATGCACGCCAACCAGCGCGAGGAGATCAGGGACGCCTCCGCCGGCGACATCGTGGCCTTCGTCGGTCTCAAGGAGACCACCACCGGCGACACGCTGTGCGATCCGGACCACCCCATCGTCCTCGAGAAGATGGAATTCCCGGAGCCGGTGATCGAGGTGGCGGTCGAGCCCAAGACCAAGGCCGACCAGGAGAAGCTGTCGGCGGCGCTGCAGAAGCTCGCCCAGGAGGATCCCTCCTTCCGCGTCTCCATCGATCCGGAGACGGGGCAGACGATCATCAAGGGCATGGGCGAGCTGCACCTCGAGATCATCGTCGACCGGCTGCGGCGCGAGTTCAAGGTCGACTGCAACGTCGGCCAGCCGCAGGTGGCCTACCGCGAGACCATCACCCGCGACGCCGAGGTGGACTACACCCACAAGAAGCAGACCGGCGGCGCCGGCCAGTTCGCGCGCGTCAAGATGGTCCTGCATCCGGCCGAGCGCGGCGCCGGGCTGATCTTCGAGAACAAGATCGTCGGCGGCGCGATCCCGAAGGAGTACATCCCCGGCGTGCAGAAGGGCATCGAGTCGGCCATGCAGTCGGGGGTGCTGGCGGGCTTCCCGATGGTGGACGTCCACGTGGAGCTGGTGGACGGCGCCTACCACGAGGTGGACAGTTCCACCATGGCCTTCGAGATCGCCGCGCGCCAGGCGTTCCGCGAGGCGGCGCGCAAGGCGGCGCCGGTGCTGCTGGAGCCGGTGATGCGGGTCGAGGTGGTGACGCCCGAGGAGTACATGGGCGACATCATCGGTGACCTGAACGCGCGCCGCGGCCAGATCCTCGGCATGGAGCCGCGCGGCAACGCCCAGGCGATCCGGGCGCTGGTGCCGCTCGCCGAGATGTTCGGCTACGTCTCCACGCTGCGCTCGCTCTCGCAGGGCCGCGCCCAGTACACCATGCAGTTCGATCACTACGCGCCGGTGCCGCAGAACCTGGCGGAGCAGATCCGCGAGAAGTACGCCTGAGGCCCGGCATCGGAACACGGAGGAACGCGACCATGTCCAAGCCCAAGTTCGAGCGGACGAAGCCGCATGTGAACGTCGGGACGATTGGCCATGTGGACCATGGCAAGACGACGCTGACGTCGGCGATCACGAAGGTGCTGGCGGAGCTGGGCAAGGCCCAGTACACGAGCTACGACCAGATCGACAAGGCGCCGGAGGAGAAGGCGCGGGGCATCACGATCAACACGGCGCACGTGGAGTACGAGACGGACAAGCGCCACTACGCGCACGTCGACTGTCCGGGTCACGCGGACTACATCAAGAACATGATCACCGGCGCGGCGCAGATGGACGGGGCGATTTTGGTGGTGAGCGCGGCGGACGGACCGATGCCGCAGACGCGCGAGCACATCCTGCTGGCGCGGCAGGTGGGGGTGCCGGCGCTGGTGGTGTATCTGAACAAGGTGGACATGGTGGACGACGAGGAGCTGCTCGAGCTGGTGGAGCTCGAGGTGCGCGAGCTCCTCTCCAAGTACGGCTATCCGGGCGACGAGGTGCCGGTGATCCGGGGTTCGGCGCTGGCGGCTTTGGAGGACCGGGATCCGGAGATCGGCAGGGAGTCGATCCTGAGGCTGATGGAGGCGGTGGACGAGTACATTCCCACTCCGGAGCGGCCGCGGGATCTGCCCTTCCTGATGCCGATCGAGGACGTGTTCTCGATCTCCGGCCGCGGCACGGTGGTGACGGGGCGGATCGAGCGCGGCACCATCCGGGTGGGTGACGAGGTGGAGATCGTGGGGCTGCGCCCGACGCAGAAGACGGTGTGCACGGGCGTGGAGATGTTCCGCAAGCTGCTGGACGAGGGTCTGCCCGGGGACAACGTGGGGATCCTGCTGCGCGGACTGAAGCGTGACGAGGTGGAGCGCGGGCAGGTGGTGTGCAAGCCGGGCTCGATCACGCCGCACACCAGGTTCGAGGCGGAGGTGTACGTGCTGACGAAGGAGGAGGGTGGGCGGCACACGCCGTTCTTCTCCAACTACCGTCCGCAGTTCTACTTCCGCACCACGGACGTGACGGGGACGGTGAAGCTGCCCGAGGGGGTGGAGATGGTGATGCCGGGCGACAACGTGCGCCTGCAGGTGGAGCTGATCGCCCCCATCGCCATGGAGGAGGGCCTGCGGTTTGCCATCCGCGAGGGCGGCCGCACCGTCGGCGCCGGCGTCGTCACCAGGATCATCGAGTGACCCCTTGCCGACCGCGCCGGGCCGCCGTATGTGAGGGGCGGTCCGGCGCGGAGCGGTCGGGCCGGTCGCAGGGCGCCGCGAGGCGTGGCGACCGTGCAGGAGTGTAGCTCAATTGGCAGAGCACCGGTCTCCAAAACCGGGGGTTGGGGGTTCGAGTCCCTCCACTCCTGCCATTTTTTCGCGCCGGTGAGACATCGAAGGCGGAACCGGGAATGGCCAGGACATCGCCGGCCCAGTTCGTGCGCGAGGTGCGGCAGGAGCTCGCCAAGGTCACCTGGCCGTCGCGCCGCGAGCTGATCTACACGACCATCAGCGTCATCGCCATGTCCGGCATCATGGCGCTGTTCTTCTTCGTGGTGGACCAGATCATCGCCTGGGCCGTGCGGCTGGTGTTGGGGCTGGGTGGATGATGGCAGAGCACGGCAAGGCACGCTGGTACATCGTCCACGTCTATTCCGGCTTCGAGAAGAAGGCGGCGGACACCATCCGCGAACTGGCGGCGCAGAAGGGGCTGGCGCACCTGATCGAGGAGGTGCTGGTCCCCACCGAGGAGGTGGTGGAGGTCAAGCGCGGCAAGCGCACCACCACCGAGCGGCGGGTCTTCCCGGGCTACGTGCTCATCAAGATGGTGCTCAACGACGACACCTGGTCGCTGGTCAAGAACACGCCCAAGGTGACGGGCTTTCTGGGGCCGGGCGGCAAGCCGGTGCCGATCCCCGAGGCGGAGGCCGAGCGCATCCGCCAGCAGCTCGAGAAGGGCGTCGAGCGGCCGCGGCCGGCCATCGAGTTCCTTCCGGGCGACCGGGTGCGGGTGAAGGAGGGGCCCTTCGCCACCTTCGAGGGGGTGGTGGAGGAGGTGGACGAGGCCAAGGGGCGGGTGAAGGTGGCGGTGTCCATCTTCGGCCGCTCCACGCCGGTGGAACTGGAATACGACCAGCTCGAGCGGGTCTAGGCCCGCCGCGGGCGGTGATCGGGGCGCGGGCCCGCAGGTCCGCGTCCGGCGGGAGCGTCCCTCCGGGGACGCGCACGGACCGCAGGAGGAGGAGCATGAAGAAGATCGTCGGCTACATCCGGCTGCAGGTGCCGGCCGGCAAGGCCACGCCCCAGCCGCCCATCGGCCCGGCGCTGGGTCAGCGCGGCCTCAACATCATGGAATTCTGCAAGCAGTTCAACGCCGCCACCCAGGGGCTGGAGCCGGGCACGCCCATCCCGGTGGTGATCACGGTCTATTCCGACCGGACCTTCACCTTCGTCACCCGCATGCCGCCGGTCTCCTGGTATCTCCTGAAGGCGGCGGGGATCGAGAAGGGGTCCTCGACTCCCGGGCGCGGCCAGCCGGCGGGCCGGGTGACCATGCGGCAGGTGCGCGAGATCGCCGAGGCCAAGCTCAGGGACATGAACACCTACGACGTCGAGGCGGCGATGCGCAGCGTCATCGGCTCGGCGCGGTCCATGGGCATCGAGGTGGTGGAGTGAGGCCATGGCGAAGCGAGGCAAGCGCATCCGCGCGCTCTACGAGATGATCGACCGCACCCGGGCCTATCCGCTCGAGGAGGCGCTGGAGCTCGCGAAGAAGACGGCCACGGCGAAGTTCGACGAGACCATCGAGCTCGCCGTCAACCTCAACGTGGATCCGCGCCACGCCGACCAGATGGTGCGCGGCATGGTGGTGCTGCCGCACGGCACCGGTCGGGCGGTGCGGGTCGCGGTCTTCGCCCGCGGCGAGAAGGCCGAGGAGGCGAAGGCGGCGGGTGCCGACATCGTCGGGGCGGAGGACCTGGCCGAGCGCATCCAGCAGGGGCAGATCGACTTCGACCGCTGCATCGCCACGCCCGACATGATGCCGCTGGTCGGCCGGCTCGGGCGCATCCTGGGGCCGCGCGGGCTGATGCCCAATCCCAAGCTCGGCACGGTGACCACCGACGTGGCGGAGGTGGTGCGGGCGGCCAAGGCGGGCCAGGTGCAGTTCCGGGTGGAGAAGGCGGGCATCGTCCACGCCGGCATCGGCAAGGCGAGCTTCCCGCTCGGGCACCTGGTGGAGAACGCCCGGGCGCTGGCCGACGCGCTGGTGAAGGCGAAGCCCGCGGCGGTGAAGGGCACCTACGTGAAGCGCGCTCACGTGAGTGCCACCATGGGGCCCGGCATCGAGGTGCAGGTGCCGAGCCTGCTGGGTCGGTGAGGTGGACGGGCGGACCGGGGCTTGACGCGCGGCGGGGCGCGACCATGTGGAGGGCTTCCGAGGACGGCACGCGGCATCTCCGGGCGAAGACGACCCGGGCGGTGTCGTGCGCCCTTCGCGGAAGCCGGAAGCGGGGTCGGCCGGCTCCGCGGGCGTGAGCGGCGGTCCGCGCGGCGAGGAACAGGAGGCAGTCCGTGCTACGAGCCGACAAGGCGAAGGTCGTCGAGGACCTGCGCGCCGTGCTGTCCGGCACGGGCGTGGTGGTGGTGACCCACTACCAGGGTCTGACGGTGGCCGAGTCCTCGGAGCTGCGCCGGCGCATGCGCGAGGCCGGCGGCCGCTTCAAGGTGGTGAAGAACCGTCTGGCCAGGCGCGCCCTCGAGGGCACGCCCTTCGACGGCATCGCGCAGTTCCTGAGCGGGCCGACGGCGCTGGCGTGGTCGGACGATCCGGTGGCGGCGCCGAAGGTCGTTCACGAATACGCGAAGAAGAACGAGAAACTGGTGATCGTCGGCGGCGCCCTGCCACGGACGATCCTCGACGCGGAGGCGGTGCGGCGGCTCGCCGAGCTGCCCGGCCTCGACGAGCTGCGCGCGCGCATCGTGGGCCTGCTCACGGCCCCGGCCGGGCGCCTCGTCGGCATCCTCCAGGCGCCCGCCGGCCAGCTCGCGCGCGTGCTCGCGGCGCGGGCCGAACAGGCGGAGGGTGCGGCCTGAGGGCGGCCGCGCCGGAAGGCGGATCTCCAAGGGACATCGGGAGTGGTGGTCATGGCCAATCTGCAGCAGCTGGTGGAAGAGCTGTCCAATCTCACCGTCCTCGAGGCGGCCGAGCTCGCCAAGATGCTCGAGGAGAAGTGGGGCGTGAGCGCGGCCGCGCCGGTGGCGGTGGCGGCGGCCGTCCCGGGTGCGGCCAAAGCGGCGGCGGCGCCGGCCGAGGAGAAGACGGAGTTCGACGTCATCCTCAAGGCGGCGGGCGACAAGAAGATCAACGTCATCAAGGAGGTGCGGGCGATCACCGGTCTCGGCCTCAAGGAGGCCAAGGACCTGGTCGAGGGCGCGCCGAAGCCCGTCAAGGAGGGCGTGTCCAAGGAGGAGGCCGAGAAGATCAAGGCCCAGCTCGAGGCGGCCGGCGCCACCGTCGAGATCCGCTGACGGGCGCCGCGGCGCCCATGCCCGCGGGACGCATCGCCCGCGGTCCCCATCTCCGCACCCGTCGCGGCCGGGCGACGGGAGGGCGGGCCCGTGTGCCGGCACGAGCGGCGGCCGGATGCTCCGCAGGGAGCGTCCGGCCCGCCGTGCCGGCCTGATTCGGCACCGCAGCGCGGACGCGACCCGGCCCTGCGCGCGGTCAGGAGTACGGACGAGCGATGGCCCAGCACGACGCCGTCAAGCGCATCCGCAAGAGCTTCGGGCGCATCCCCGAGATCGCGACGATGCCCAACCTCATCGAGGTGCAGCGTCGCTCCTACGACCGTTTCCTGCAGCGCGACGTGCCGCCGGAGAAGCGCGAGCGGGTCGGCCTCCAGGAGGTCTTCCGCTCGGTCTTCCCCATCCGGGACTTCAACGAGCGCGCCGAGCTCGACTTCCGCTGGTACGAGCTCGAGGAGCCGAAGTACGACGTGGAGGAGTGCCTGCAGCGCGGCCTCACCTACGCCGCCCCGCTGCGCGTGGCGCTGCGCCTCATCGTCTGGGACGTGGACGAGGAGACCGGCAACCGCAGCGTCCGCGACATCAAGGAACAGCAGGTGTATCTCGGCGACATCCCGCTGATGACGGAGAACGGCACCTTCGTCGTCAACGGGACGGAACGCGTCATCGTCTCGCAGATGCACCGCTCGCCGGGCGTCTTCTTCGACCACGACAAGGGCAAGACGCACTCCTCCGGCAAGCTGCTGTACTCGGCGCGCGTCATCCCCTACCGTGGTTCCTGGCTCGACATCGAGTTCGACGCCAAGGACGTCATCTACGCGCGCATCGACCGCAAGCGCAAGATCCCGGTCACGACCCTGCTCATGGCCCTCGGGATGGATCCCGAGGAGATCCTCCACACCTACTACGACGAGATCGTGCTGCGCCGCGCCGGGCAGGGCTGGCGCATGCCCTTCCGCCCCGAGCGCCTGCAGGGCACCAAGCTCACCTTCGACCTGGTGGACACCGAGACCGGCGAGACGCTGGTCGAGGCCGGCACCAAGCTGACCGCCCGCATGGTGCGCAGGCTCAGGGAGCGCGGCGTCAGGGAGCTGTTCGTGAGCTCCGAGGAGCTGGTGGGCCGCTTCGCCGCGCGCGACGTGATCGACGAGCAGACCGGCCTCGTCTACGTGGAGGCGGGCGACGAGCTCACCGCGCCGGCCCTCGAGCGGCTGCTCGAGGCGGGCGTGAAGGAGCTGCCGATCCTCGACATCGACTACATCCACGTCCACCCCTACGTCCGCAACACGCTGGCGCTCGACAAGTGCCGCTCGCGCGAGGACGCCCTGCTCGAGATCTACCGGGTGCTGCGTCCCGGCGAGCCGCCGACCCTCGAGACGGCCGAGCAGCTGTTCCACGGGCTGTTCTTCGACCGGGAGCGCTACGACCTCTCGCCGGTCGGCCGCGTCAAGATCAACATGCGGCTCGGCTTCGAGGACGTGCCGGACGACGTGCGGGTGCTGCGCCGCGAGGACATCGTCGAGACCGTCCGCAAGCTGATCGAGGTGAAGGACGGTCACGACCAGGTCGACGACATCGACCATCGCGGCAACCGGCGCGTGCGCTCCGTGGGCGAGCTCATGGAGAACCAGTTCCGCATCGGCCTGCTGCGCATGGAGCGGGCCGTCAAGGAGCGCATGAGCCAGGTCGAGATCGACGCCGCCATGCCGAACGACCTGATCAACGCCAAGCCGGTGGCGGCGGCGGTGCGCGAGTTCTTCGGGAGCTCGCAGCTCAGCCAGTTCATGGACCAGACCAACCCGCTCGCCGAGATCACCCACAAGCGCCGCCTGTCGGCGCTGGGACCGGGGGGACTGACCCGCGAGCGGGCCGGTTTCGAGGTGCGCGACGTCCACCCGACCCACTACGGGCGGATCTGTCCCATCGAGACGCCGGAAGGCCCCAACATCGGCCTCATCAACAGCCTCGCCACCTACGCGCGCATCAACAAGTACGGCTTCATCGAGACGCCCTACCGGCGCGTCGTGGACGGCCGGGTGACCGACGAGGTGGTCTACCTCTCGGCCAGGGAGGAGGGGCGCTATACCATCGCCCAGGCCAATTCGCGGGTCGACGCCGAGGGCCGGCTGGTCGAGGAGCTGGTGAGCTGCCGGCAGAACGGCGAGTTCGTCCTGGTGCCGCCGGAGCAGGTGGACCTCGTCGACG
>BEIP01000013.1 GCA_002898955.1 bacterium HR39
GCGCGAGCACGCCTAGCGCCGCCGCGGCGATCGAGCTGCCCCACAGATAGGTGGAGGTGCCGGTGAGGGGCACGAGGCGCTGGTAGAGGAGATCGCCGACGAGCCCGCCGAGGCCGACCCGGTAGGGCCAGGCCGCGGGCACCGGGACGGCGGCGAGGGCCGCGGCCAGCGCCACCAGCGCGAGCGGCAGGGCGGTAAGCGGGACCGCCGGCCGGCTCCAGCCCCCTCCTCCGGCGAGCCGCGCACCCCACGCGAGCAGGGCGGCCGGCAGCAGGCCGGCGGCGAGGCCGCCGAGCTGCAGGGCGAGGTCGGCGAACACCGCGCCGGCGAAGCCGGCCGGATTGGCGGCGGGGCCGGAAGCGGTGCTGTTCCACGAGGGATCGTCGGGCGAGAAGCCGAGCAGCGCCACCAGTACGAAGGTCCCCGCCGCCAGCAGCGTGAGGCCGGCCGTACGGCGCAGCAGTCCGGACAGCCATCCGGCCACCACCGGCCGCAGACGGGGCGGGACGAGGGTCGTGGCCATGCTCCACCACCTCCGGCGAAGCGGGCGCGCGGTGCGCGGGCGGCTCAGCCGAGCACCGCGACGAACCGTTCCAGCGCCCGCGCGGTCACGTCCACGTCGTGCACCATCGCGAGCCTCACGTAGCGTCGCGCCGGCGACTCTGCCGCCGGTCCGGCCCCGAGATAGGCGCCGGGAAGGACCCGGATGGCCGCTTCGCGCCATAGTCTCACCGCCGCCCGTTCACCGTCCTGCACGTCGAGCCACAGGAAGAAGCCGCCCGGCGGGCGGCGGAAGCCGAAGCGCCCGCCGAGGATGCGCTCGGCCACGGCGAAGCGCTGCCGGTAGCGCTCGCGCGTCTCCGCCACGTGCGCCTCGTCGCGCCACAGCGCGGTGGCCGCCGCCATGAGCGGCAGCGGCTGCACCGCTCCCCCGTAGGCGCGCAGATGCAGGAAGCGCGCGATGGCCTCGGGGTCGCCGCAGGCGAAGCCGGAGCGCAGCCCCGGCACGCTCGAGCGCTTGGAGAGGCTGTGGAACACGAGGAGATGGCGCAGCCCTCCGGGTTCCTCCGCCGCCACCTCCAGCGCCCCCGGCGGCGGCTCGGCATCGTAGATCTCCGCATAGCACTCGTCGACGATCAGCAAAAAGCCGTGTTCGTGGGCGAGGCGCAGCACCCGGCGCAGCCAGGCGCGGTCGGCCACGGCGCCGGTCGGGTTGTAGGGCGTGCACACGTAGAGGACGGCCGTCCGCGCCAGAGTGGCGGCGTCGAGCACGTCGAGGTCCGGCAGGAAGCCGCTCGCGGCGGTGGCGGGGAGGAAGCGCGGCTCGAGGCCGAAGGTCAACGCCGCACCGTAGTAGACGCCGTAGAGGGGATCGGGCAGCAGCGCGAGCGGGCGTTCGGGGCGGCCCGCCACCAGCGCCGCGGCGAGAAAGAGCCCCTCCTTGGTGCCGCAGAGCGGCAGCACGTGCCGCTCGGGATCCAGCAGCCCCTCCGGCAGGCGGTAGCGGCGCACCAGCCAGTCGACGCAGGCGCGCCGGAACTCCGGGGTGCCCTGCGGCGGCGGATAGCGGTTCCAAAGATGGGCGTGATCCGCCACCGTCCGCGCGAGGAGCGCGGGTGGCGGGTCCTGCGGCTCGCCCAGCGCCAGATCGACGGGCTCCAGCCCCGCCGGCGGGCGGACGTCGGCGAGCAGCGCCGCAAGGCGGCGGAAGGGGAAGGCGGTGAGCCGCTCGAGCTGCGGGGCGAAGGCAACCATCGGTTCTTCCGGCGTGCCGCACGCGCGCGAAGCTAACATCACGCTCGAACAACCGGCAAGATCCGCCGGACCGGGCGGGCGTCCAGCGCGGCCGTGGCATCCCGCCGACGGCCGCCGGTGCGGCGATGCGTGCCGGCCACAGTGGCGCTCGCGGTGCGGCGGTACCCCTGCGACCATGGTGCGCACCCGCACCCTCCGGGCGAGCCCGCCCCTTGAGTCGACGCGTGGTCGGCGCTATCAGAGGGGCAGCCGCGGAGGTGGGGTCTGGGTCACCTCCGCTGCGGCGGCAACGCCGGACGGATGGTTCGCCATCCGGGATGGAGCCTTCGCGCTTCGTCTCACCCAGACGTTCAGCCTCCCTGATCCACTTGGCCGGGTCGCACGTGTGTGACCCGGTCTTCTTTTCAGCGGAACAGCTCCTCGCCCGCGAGGCCGCGGTAGAGATGCCCCACCCACGCGCCGTAGCCGTTGTAGATGCGGGTGGGCACGCGCTCGTCGCTGCCGAGCAGCCGCTCGGTCCTCTGCGACCAGCGGGGGTGCGGAACGTCCGGATTGACGTTGGCCCAGAAGCCGTACTCGTGCGGCACCACCACCGACCAGAAGGTGCGCGGGCGCTCGGCCGTGAAGGTGATGCGGCGGATCGACTTGATCGACTTGAAGCCGTACTTCCACGGCACCACGAGCCGCAAGGGCGCCCCGTTCTGCCGTTCGAGCGGCCGGCCGTAGAGACCGGTGGCCATGAGCGCCAGCTCGTTGGTCGCCTCTTCGAGGGTGAGACCCTCCACGTAGGGCCAGGGGAACCAGTCGAGCCGCTGGCCCGGCGCGGTGTCGGGATCGAGGAAGGTCTCGAAGCGCACGTACCGCGCGGCCGAGAGCGGCCGGGCGAAGGCGACGAGCTCCGCGAGCGGGAAGCCGGTCCAGGGCACCACCATGGCCCACGCCTCGACGCAGCGGAAGCGGTAGATCCGCTCCTCGAGCGGCATGCGGCGGATCAGCTCCGCGGCGTCGATCTCGATCTCCCGCTCCACCAGACCGTCGATGCGCACCGTCCACGGCCGCAGCCGCAGCGCCTGCGCCGCATCGGCCACGTCCTTGCCCGTGCCGAACTCGTAGAAGTTGTTGTACGAGAGCGCGTAGCGCTCCGGGGTGAGGGGGCGGCCGGCGTCCGCGAAGCGCGGACTGCGCGCGGCCGGATAGCGCTCCGGCGCGATCGCCGGCTCGGGCGGCGGCTCGCTGCGGCCTTCGAACCAGCCGAACAGCGGTGCGGTGGCCACCGCTCCCGAACCCTGCAGGAAGCGCCGCCGTCCGAGCACGGCCTCCGGCGGTGTCACCCGGTCTTCCCGTTCGTCCCACGGTCGGCGTCGGATCGGCTTCACGGGCTCGCCTCCACGCTGTTCCCGCCCGCCGTAGGCTCGGCCTCCCCGAGGCGGCGCACGAGGGCCGGGACGTCGGTGCGCCTTTCCATCTCCACGTAGACGCCGACCAGCAGGAAGCGGATGCTGTTCTCGACGAAGTCGCGGTCGGCGTCGGCGAGGTTCGTCCAGATGGGCATGACGGGGAAGATGCGCCCGGCCGAGCGCAGCCCCACCTCGCCCACCGGGCGCGGCGGGCCGAGCAGGCTTCTGCGCACGAGCTCCTCGGTCCCGCGCACCACGTCGGACCAGTCGTCGCGGTGCGCCGGCACCGGGTAGAGGGCGAGGGCCGCCTCGACGACGTCGGCGAGGAAGCGGGGCAGCGGCCCGTGCGGGGCTCCGCCGCGGCGCAGCAGGATGGCGGCGAGCTCGGCCACGTCCTGCAGCACCGCCGCGTAGGCCTCCCACCGGCAGTAATCGAGCGCCGCGCGGAAGTCCGGCTCCTCGAACAGCCGCGCCCAGGCGAGGCCGGCGCGGGCGCGCAGGTAGTCGATGGTGGCCTTCTGCGACACGAAGGCGGCCTGTGCGGCCATGAAGTCCGCCAGCTCGCGCGGCGTTCGTATCGGTGTACGCGCCGGTCGCAGGAGGCGGCGGATCCAGGCGAGCGGCATCGCCCTCCCCTTCACGACGGATTGTCGCACCCGTGGCGATCTCCACGCCGAGATGGGGCATAGAACCCCTGCCGGCGAGGGTGCGCCCTCCGGCGGGATCCAACGCAGGGGAGAGAAGGGAGATGGCTTCACCTGCGCAGATGGAGGAGTACTGGCGCAAGACGCGCAATCTCCTCGTCACCACGCTGGTCCTGTGGTTCGTCTTCGGCTTCGTGATCCACGCCTTCGCGAAGGTGCTCAACCAGATCACCTTCCTCGGCTTCCCGCTCGGCTTCTACATGGCCGCGCAGGGGTCGCTCATCGCCTTCGTCCTGATCATCTTCTGGTATGCCCATCGGCAGAACCGGATCGATCAGGAATTCGGCGTGGCCGAGGACTGAGGAGGGACGGCCATGCAGCAGCAGCGTGACGCTTTCGTCGCCAATCTCGGCAAGATCTACGGCATTTACACCGGCGGGTTTCTCGCGTTCGTCATCTTTCTGGCGATTCTCGAGCAGCTCGGCGTTCCCAACTACATACTCGGTTATCTCTTCGTCTTCCTGACGCTCGCGGTGTACGCGGGCATCGGCATCCTCAGCCGCACGACCCAGATCTCCGAATACTACGTCGCCGGCCGGCGCGTGCCCGCCGTGTACAACGGCATGGCCACCGCGGCCGACTGGATGAGCGCCGCCTCCTTCATCGGCATGGCCGGCTCGCTCTACCTGCTGGGCTACGACGGCCTCGCCTTCGTGCTCGGCTGGACGGGCGGCTACGTGCTGGTGGCGACGCTGATCGCGCCGTACCTGCGCAAGTTCGGCGCCTACACCGTGCCCGACTTCCTCGCCGCACGCTACGGCGGCAATTTCGCCCGCCTCATCGGCGTGATCATCCTCTTCAGCTGCTCCATGGTCTACCTCATGGGCCAGCTGAAGGGCACCGGCGTGATCGCCTCCCGCCTGCTGGGCATTCCGGTGGAGTACGGCGTGTTCGTGGGTCTGGTCGGCATCCTCGTGTGCTCGATGCTGGGTGGCATGCGCGCGGTCACCTGGACGCAGGTGGCGCAGTACATCGTGCTGATCGTCGCCTACCTGATCCCGGTGACGATCCTCTCGGCCCAGCGCACGGGCGTGCCGGTGCCGCAGATCATGTACGGCCAGGTGCTCCAGCGCATCACCGAGCTGGAGACCCAGTACGGCATCACCAAGCACCACGTCGCGCCGTTCGTCAACGAAGACCCGCTCAACTTCTTCGCTCTGGTGCTGTGCCTGATGATCGGCACCGCGGCTCTGCCGCACGTGATCATGCGCTTCTTCACGACCCCGTCGGTGCGCGAAGCCCGCACCTCGGTGGGCTGGGCGCTGTTCTTCATCTTCCTGCTGTACTTCACCGCTCCGGCCTATGCCGCCTTCGCCAAGCTGGAGATCTTCGAGAACGTCATCGGCAAGGCGGTCGACAGCCTGGAGAGCATCCAGCAGCTGCCGGCCTGGGTGTTCATCTACGGCAAGGTCGGCCTCGTCACGATCTGCGGCCAGAAAGCCGTCGATCCGCAGACCGTCCTCCAGGCCTGCCAGCAGGCCGGCATCACCGCCCTCGCCTTCGATCCGAAGGTGTTCTCCATCGACCGCGACGTGGTGGTGATCTCCATGCCGGAAGTGGCCGGCCTGCCCTACGTCATCGCCGGTCTGGTGGCGGCGGGCGGTCTCGCCGCGGCCCTCTCCACCGCGGACGGTCTGCTGCTGGCCATGGCCAACGCGCTCAGCCACGACATCTACTACAAGATGATCGATCCGAGCGCGTCCACGGCCCGCCGGCTCGTCGTCGCCCGCGGGCTGCTGTTCTTCGTGGCGGCGCTCGCGGCCTATCTCACCATCACCGCTCCGGCCCACATCCTCGCCTATGTCTCCTGGGCCTTCTCCCTGGCCGCGGCGGGTCTGTTCCCGGCGCTGGTGCTGGGAGTGATGTGGAAGAACGCGAACACGCCGGGTGCGATCGCGGGCATGATCGGCGGCTTCGGCGTGACGCTCTTCTACATCGTCGCCACCAACACCGGCTGGATGCAGCCGTGGTTCGGCGTGCGGAACATCTCGGCGGCGCTGTTCGGCCTGCCGGTGTCGTTCATCCTGACCTGGGCGGTCAGCAAGATGACCACGCCGCCGCCGCGCGAGATCCAGGAGTTCGTCGAGCAGCTCCGCATCCCGCGCGGTCCCGTCCTCATGGAGGAGGCCCGCCGCGAGGGCTGAGCCCGGCGAACGCATGCGCATCCGGGGCGGGGCTTCGGCTCCGCCCCTTTTCTGTCCGGGGAGCCGCGCGATGGAATGGACTCCGGTCGACTGGATGCTCGCCGTCGTCAACTACGTGCTGGCGGCGGTCGGCTACACGCTGCTCGGTCGCCTGCTGCTGTCGATCTTCGTCCCCCCCGACTGGCACAACTACATCTGGCGCTTCTTCGTGCGCGTCACCGACCCGGCCCTCGCCGCGGTCCGTCCGATCACGCCGAAGTCGGTGCCCGACGGCCTGCTGCCGCTGGTGGCCTTCTTCTGGATCCTCCTGCTGCGCTGCGTGCTCCACCACAGCGCGGCGCTCGGGGTGGTGGTGCAGCACCCGTCGCCCGCCACCATCGCCATCTATCTCTATCTGCTGGCGCGCTGCATGATCGACATCGTGCTGGTGGACATCGGCCTGCTCTCCTGGAGCGGCGGCTGAGGGTGCGACCGCGAGGCCCCCGTGTCTTGACCGGCCGGTGGCGCTGCCCTTTATCAGCGCCGCACCGCGGGCGGCGTGCGTGCGGGCGCATGGATCGGCCCGGCGTGCGGGCCGTTTTTTCCGGACCACCAGCGACGAGGGGCGGAGGCGGGCGATGGCGCTCGAGGAATACGTCTTCACCAGCGAATCGGTGTCCGAGGGACACCCCGACAAGGTCTGCGACCGCATCTCCGACGAGGTGGTGGACGCATACCTGCGCGCGTATCCCTATTCGCGCGTCGCCTGCGAGACGCTCGCCACCACCGATCGGCTGGTCATCGCCGGCGAGGTGCGCGGGCCCGAGACCATCACCCACGACCACATCCGCTGCATCGCCCGCGAGGCGGTCCGCGACATCGGCTACAGCCAGCCGGGCTTCGACTGGCGCACCCTGCAGATCGACGTCTACCTGCACGAGCAGTCGCCCGACATCGCCATGGGCGTGGACGCCCGCGAGGACAAGGACGAGGGCGCCGGCGACCAGGGCATGATGTTCGGCTACGCCTGCGACGAGACGCCGGCGCTGATGCCCGCACCCATCTACTACGCGCACCGCATCCTCCGGAGCCTCTCGCAGGCGCGCCGCAGCGGCGAGCACCCGGAGCTCGGCCCCGATGCCAAGAGCCAGGTGAGCCTGCGCTACGTCCGGGGCCGCCCGGTCGGCGCCACCTCCATCGTCGTCTCCACCCAGCACCACGCCGACGTCAGCCAGGCGCGGGTGCGCGAGATCGTGCGCCAGCACGTGCTGCGGGTGCTGCCGGAAGGCTGGATGTGCCCGGAGGAGGAGTTCTACGTGAACCCCACCGGCCGCTTCGTCATCGGCGGTCCGGTGGGCGACGCCGGTCTCACCGGCCGCAAGATCATCGTCGACACGTACGGCGGCGCGGCACCGCACGGCGGCGGCGCCTTCTCCGGCAAGGATCCCACCAAGGTGGACCGCTCGGCCGCCTATGCCGCCCGCTGGCTCGCCAAGAACGTGGTGGCGGCGGGACTGGCGCGGCGCTGCCTCATCCAGCTCTCCTACGCCATCGGCGTGGCCAAGCCGCTCTCCATCTACGTCGACCTCATGGGCACCGGCGAGATCGACGAGCGGCGGCTGGTCGAATACTTCCACGACATGAACCTCACGCCGCGCAACATCCGCGAGCGTCTCGGGCTCAACCGGCCCATCTACGCCCGCACCGCGGCCTACGGCCACTTCGGACGGGATCCGGAGCCCGATGGCGGATTCTCCTGGGAGCGCACCGACCTCGTCGACGAGCTCCGGCGCCTCGCCTGAACCGACGCCGCGGGCGCAGCGCCGGATCTACGGCCGCCGCGTCGGCCACCGGCTGCGCCCGCGTCGCCGGCGCCTGCTGGAGGAGCTGCTGCCGAAGCTGCGGATCGATCTCGACGATCCGCGCTGGCAGCGGGTGGATCCGCGTGAGCTGTTCCCCGGGGCCGAGGCGGTGGAACTGGAGATCGGCTTCGGCGGCGGCGAGCATCTGGTCTGGCAGGCGGAGCGCCATCCCGAGCGGGGCTTCGTCGGCGTCGAGCCCTATCTGGGCGGTGTCGCCAGGCTGCTCGCGGCCGTCGAGGAGAAGGGGCTCTCCAACGTCCGCATCGTCGTGGACGACGCGCGGCTGCTGCTGCCGCGCCTGCCCGACGCCTCGCTCGCGCGCATCCACGTCCTCTTCCCCGATCCCTGGCCTAAGAAGCGCCACCACAAGCGCCGCATCGTCAACCGCGAGACGGTGCGCGCATTCGCCCGTCTGCTCGTGCCCGGCGGCGAGCTGCGGCTCGCCACCGACGATCCCGGCTACGCCCGCTGGATGCTGGAAGCGGCCCTCGCCGAGCCGCGCCTCGAGTGGCTGGCGGAGCGGGCCGCCGACTGGCGCGAGCGTCCGCCCGACTGGCCCGGGACCCGCTACGAGGCCAAGGCGCGGCGCGAGGGGCGCCGGCCCGTCTTCCTGCGCTTCCGCCGCCGTCCCGACCGCATCGCCCCCACCTGAGCACGTCCGTCTCCGGGGTACCCGGTTACGTTAACGGACCGTTCATCCTCGCGTGGCAGGATGGGCGGCGACCGGGACCCGAGGACGGAGCTGAGACCATGCCGTGGTTCACCACGCTGCGCATGCCCGACGGGCGCACGGTGGAGGTGTTCGGCGACCCCACGCCGCGCGAATGGCGCGAGCTCGAGGAGGCCATCGATCCCGTAGACGGGGTGCGCGGACAGGTGGCGGGGGAACACCTGCTCGCCTGGACGCCGCCGGTGCTGCACGAGGAGAGCGACGCGGAGCTGCGTCGGCTCGTGTCCGAGGACTTGCGTGATCCCTGGATTCCGGTGCGGATCGTCCCGGCTCTGGGCATGGTGACGGTCACCACCACCCTGCCGGCCCGCGAGGCTGCGGCCCGTCGCCTGCTGGTGCGGCAGATCGAGGCGGTGCCGGCGCTGCGCCGGCGGCTGGGGCAGCACCTCAAGGTGAGCGTCGACCACGTGCTGGAACCGGCGGCCTGAGGTCCGGGCTTGCAGGTGCGTCGGCCGGTCGGCGCAGGCGCGGGCGGAGATGGCCCCAGGCACCCGGTGCGCGTCGGTGCCGGCACCGTGTCCCGGGCCGGTCGGCTCCGGTGCGGATCCCATGCGACGGGAACGGCGGGCGCCCGCCGCAGCGCGGCCGAGGCCGTTGCGGGCATGGGTGGCGCGGGCTGCACCGTGCGGATGCTCACGGTCCGGGCCGTCCGGAGTGTCCGCGGCACCGGATCCGCAGGATGCGCTGCGGGCATGGCTCCGGACCGTACCCTGCGGCGTCCGTGCAGCGGGCCGCACCCCGTGCGGACCGTGCCGGGCGGGCGACATGCGCGCCGGTGCGCGTCTCCCCGTCGCCGTCGCGGCCCGGGCGGACCGGGCCGTATGCGGCAGGGAAGGACCGGCGGTGTGGATGGACCGCGGCCCGGTGGGAACGGGTCCGGAGCGGGCGGCGTCGTCCGGGCGCCGTGCGGGCCGCCCTTGCCGGGCCGGCCGGGGCGGGTCATCTCGGCGCGGGCGTGGGTGGAGGAGCTCGATGTTCGATCTGGTGCTGCGCGGCGGTACGGTGGCCACCGCATCCGACGTGTTCGAGGCCGACGTGGCGGTGGCGGACGGGAAGATCGTCGCCCTCGGCCGCGGCCTGCCGCAGGGGCGCGAGGAGGTGGACGCGCGCGGGCGCATCCTCACCCCGGGCGGCGTCGATCCCCACTGCCACATCGAGCAGCTCGCCGCGACGGGCCTCTACAACGCCGACACCTTCGAATCCGCCACCCGCGCGGCGCTCGCCGGCGGCACCACCACGGTGATCCCCTTCGCCGCCCAGCACCGCGGCATGTCGCTGCGCGCCGTGGTGGACGACTACCACGCCCGCGCCGAGCGCGGCGCCATGGCCGACTACGCCTTCCACATGATCGTCACCGACCCGCGCCCCGAAGTGCTGCGCGACGAGCTTCCCGCGCTGGTGCGCGAGGGCCACGCCTCCCTCAAGGCCTTCATGACCTACGAGCGGCTGCGGGTGGACGACGAACGGCTGCTGGACCTGCTGGCGGCGGCGCGCGAACACGGCTGCATGGTCTGCGTGCACGCCGAGAACCACGGGCTGATCGTCTGGACGAAGAGGCGGCTGGTGGAGCGCGGCTACACCGCGCCGAAATATCACGTGGTGAGCCATCCGCGCACGGGCGAGGCGGAGGCCATTCACCGCCCGTGCCGGATGAGCGCCTGGCTCGACCAGCCGGTCATGGTCTTCCACATCTCGACGCGGGAGGGGCTAGCCGAGCTCGCCCGCGCCCGGGCCGAGGGCGTCAAGGTGTTCGGCGAGACCTGC
>BEIP01000014.1 GCA_002898955.1 bacterium HR39
CCGCAGGTCCAGCGCCGGCGAGGCGCGTGCAATGTACCAGAGATCCATGGCGTACTTCTCCTCGGGGGTGAGATGGTTGCCGCCGTTCACCTGGGCCCAGCCGGTGATGCCCGGGCGCACGACGAAGCGCCCCCGGCCTTGCTCGGGCATGTCAAGCACGTCCTCGAGTACGAGCGGCCGCGGCCCGATCAGCGCCATTTCGCCCCGTACCACGTTCCACAGCTGGAGAAGCTCGTCGATGCGCAGCCGGCGCACCCACGTACCGGCCGGCGTGAGGCGCTGGTGGGGCGGAGCGATGTGCCCTTCTCCGTCCACGCCATCGCGCATGGTGCGCAGCTTGAAGAGCCGGAACGGCACGAAGCCGCGCCCCAGACGCGTCTGACCGAAGACGAGGGGACGACCGGGATCCGGCAGCAGCGCCAGCACGGCGAGGAGCAGGAGCGGGCTCGTGAACAGCAGGGCCAGAGCCGCCACGGCGGAGTCCGCGACTGCACGGAGGCCGATCCACCGGGCGGGCTCGACCGTGATGGCCGGCTGCACCGGTGGTACCGGTGCGGTCGGCGCGATACCGAGCAGGCGGTGCGCGAAGCGGATGGGAACTCCTTCCGCGTAGGCCACTTCCTGCACCACCTGCAGTCCGCGGCGGTCCAGTCCGCGAGGATCGCCCGTCACGAGAATGCGCTGCGGCGCCTCGCCACGCAGCCGCAACAACGCGAACACGCGTCGCGCATCGGCGAGTCTGCCGAGCACCGGCAGCCGACCGAGACGACGACCGGCGTCGATGCCGTCGTCGAGAATGCCGACGACATACCAGCCACCTCCCGCTCCGTGCGCGAACCAGTCCGCGAAGGCCGCGGCCAGCGGACCGGCTCCCACGAGCAGGACCGGCCGGCGCCATACCGCGTCCGGCCGCGAGGCGTCGCCGGCCCTCCGCGCCCAGAGCGCGTAGAGCACGCGGGGCAACAACCATCCGAAGTAGAGAGCGAACAGCAGCAGGACGAGAGACAGCCGCGGCAGCCGGACGAGCCTGTCGTACAGGAACACGAAGAACACCACGCCGGCGCCCGTGAGGCACGCGCGCACGACCAGAAGGCCGAAGGTGGCGCGACCGACGTATCTCCAGACGAGGTCGTAAGCTCCGAGGCCGAGGGCGACCACATGGGAAACGCCGAGCACGATGATGCTGTACACGGCGAAGTCGGCTATGCGGTATGTCGGCAGCTGGAAGTCGGATGCGGCGAACACGACGCACCAGAATATGCCCAAGGCCATCACACCGTCGTGCGCGGCGATGACCCATCGTCGCGGGAAGCGACTCGAAGCATGCCTCAACAGATCCATGGCGCCCACTGGTGCCGCCCTTGCGGAATACGCCGAACGATCGCTGCCGTCACGACCTGACAGGCTGCGAGCCGCTCGCTATCGTGCGTTTCGGGAACGGTCAAGCCCCTGCAACGTTATCAACTTCGCGTTTATTTATGGATCCGACATTGCAACCCTCGGTGTTGAGGACAGGCTACGACCTGTCGGCGTGCGCTTGCCGAGCGCGCGAGCCCGCGGTATGGGCGATTCTCGATGACCTGGTGGAGCGCCGATGATGGAAGCCATTCGATCCGCCGAGACGACACCCGAAGCCCGGCCGGCCGGCCGACCCGCGCCATACCACCCGGCCCCGGTACACACGGGAGGTCCCGATCCCCGTGGAATCGTCCTGTTCCTCAAGCGCCGGCGGGGCATCATCCTTTCCTGTGCGCTGCTGGGCGGACTGGCCGGAGCGCTGTTCGGTTACGGTGGGGAGCCCACCTATTCGGCATCCGCCCTCGTGCTGCTGCAGCCGAAGAACGCCGACGTGGTGGACGTGGAGGCCGTCCTCGCCGGCCGGCCGCCGGAAGCCTCCTTCATCGAGACCCAGATCCGTCTCGCCAAATCTCCAGCCTTCCTGGGGCAGGTGGTCGACCGGCTGCGCCTCGTGCCCGACGATCCGGAGGAACTCCGTCGCATCGCCGAAGCGGAAGCGGCGAAACCCGCGACCGCGAGGCTCTCCTGGCTCGAGCGGTTCCTGCCCGCGGAGTGGCTTCTGGCTACGGGTCTCGCGAGCGACGCGCCGGTGCCGGAGGCGGGAGAGATCCGCGAGCGGTTGCGCCGGGCGCGCATGAGCGAGCTGCAGGACGGTCTGGAGGTGCGCAGGGAGGGATCGTCGCTGATCCTATCCGTCACCTTCACCTCCACCGACCCGCAGCGTGCGGCCCGGTTCGCGAACGGCATCGCCGAAATCTTCGTGGAGCAGCAGGCCGGCGATCGGGTCGCGGCGCTGCGGGCCGCGGCCGACTGGCTGGCCACCCGGACGAAGGAGCTCGCTGGGGAGCTGCGCAGTCTCGAGAAGCAGATCCAGGAGTACCGCGCCCGCCACCAGATGCTCCAAGGTCAGGCCATCACCCCCGAAACGGAGCAGGCCCAGGCACTCACCGAACTCCTCGTCAAGACGCGGGCCGAACGGCGCGAGAAGGAGGCGCGGCTGCTCTACATCCAGAGCCTGCTGCGCCGGGGCGAGAGCCTCAACGCCCTCTCCGAGGTGCTGCAGAGCCCCTACATGCAGAGCCTGTGGGAGCAGGAGCGCGAGCTCTCCATGCAGGAGGCCGATCTGCTCACGCGTTATGGCGACAAGCATCCGGTGGTGGTGAAGCTGCGGGCCGAGAAGGCGCGGCTGCGGGCCCAGCAACAGCAGGAGATCGCCCGCATCGTCGACAATCTGCGCAACGAGATCGCGGTCATCGCGGAGCGTGAACGCTCGATCGAAGCCGACATCCGCGAACTCACCGGCAAGAGCACCGAGGCAGCGCAGGCGGCCGTCAAGTTGCGCGAGCTCGAGCGGGAGGCGGAGGCCACCCGGAAGGTCTACGAAGAGCTGCTGCAGAAGCAGAAAGAGGTGGAAGCGAAGCTCAAGATGACCGAACCCGGCGCGCGCATCGTCGCGCACGCGGAGCCGCCGGGCGCCCCGTCCTCGCCGCCGCCCTACCTGTTCGGCTTCGTCGGCTTCCTCGGGTCGGGACTGCTCGGCCTCGGGCTCGCGTGGCTGCGCGAGCGCTTCGACTCCGGCCTGCGGAGCCCGCGGGAGGTGGAGGCACTCTTCGGTCTGCCGTGCTTCGCCCTCGTTCCCGAGCTCGACCGGGCGACGCTGCGACGCTACGGCTCCCCCCACGCCTATCTCGCGGCCCGGCCGCTCTCCACCTTCGCCGAGAGCATCAGGGCGATCCACACCGCCCTCGCCACCGTGGACATCGACCATCCGCCCCGGGTGATCCAGATCACCTCCAGCGTGCCGGGAGAAGGCAAGACGACGACGGGGGCCGCGCTGGGTGCGTCGCTCTCGCGCGAGGGCAACCGGGTGATCCTGGTCGACCTCGACCTCCGGCATCCCGCGCTGTACCGGCTGTTCCCGGGCGAGAGCAGGGCCTCTCTGGTGGACGTGCTCACCGGCCGGGCGACCCTGGAGGATGCCATGCGCCACGACGAGCGGACGGGCGTCGACGTCCTGCCGACCCTCAAGCCGGCCGACAATCCGGGGGCCGTGCTCACGTCGCGGCGTCTGCGCGAGCTGCTCGCCTCCCTGCGGGAGCGCTACGACTACGTGCTGCTGGACAGCACGCCCGTGCTCGGCGTCACCGACGCGAAGCGGACCGCGGACCTCGCGGAAGCGACCCTCTTCCTGATCCGCTGGGAGAAAACGGACGCCGATACGGTGGAGGACGCGCTCGACGAGCTGCGCAAGCACGGACGCGATGCCGCGGGCTTCGTGCTGACGCTGGTCGATGCGCGCAAGCTCGCCCGCTACGGCTACGGGGGCGTCGACCGCTACTACACCAAGTACCGCAAATACTACGTCGACTGAGCAGCCCCGCCTACATCGCGCCGGCCCTCGCTGGTCGCCAGGAAAAGGCGTTCGTCCTCCAATTCGCCGGGTCTCCGGAAGCCGGATCCCGGGTGACCGTGAGACCGAGCCTGAGCGCATAGCGCGGCTCGAGCACCACTCGCCTTCCGCTCCACGGCCTTGCCCCGCCTCGGCTGAAGCGATGGGAACCGGCGGTCGCCCCGGCCGAGAAGCTGCGCCCGGGCGGACCAGCCCGCCCCGCCGCGGTGGCCTGCTCACTGCCCGCGCCCTTTCCAGCACCGCAACCCGAACACGGCTCGGGCTGGCGACGTGCTGGCGACACGGGCGGATGCGGCGGGATGGGCGAGTCGGACAAGTCCTTGGGAATCCTGGCGCGCCCTGGAGGACTCGAACCTCCGACCCGCTGCTTAGAAGGCAGCTGCTCTATCCGGCTGAGCTAAGGGCGCCCGCTTCCGAATATCGCGGCAGGCCCCGTTCCGGCAAGCCGGCGGAAGGGCTCGGCGCGGACGGTCGGGTGCCCTGCGCGGCCCAACGGCCCGCACGGGCGGGTCGGCGTCGCGCACCGCAGCCCGCACCGGGCGGAGGGCCGGCGGGGCCCGGTGCATGCCGGATCCGGCCGAAGTCCGCACGCCGCCGGCTCACGCGAGCGGCCCGCGTGCCAGCAGGCCGGCGAGGGCGTCCCCGGGGGCCGCCTTGAGGCGCAGGCGCAGCGGTGCGAACCAGGGAACCCGCGGCGGGTTGACCACCCATATGCGCACTTCCTCGCCGAAGCGGCGCTCCAGCTCGCCGTGCAGATGCCCCAGCGCGTCCACGAGCCCCAGCTCCAGCGCCCGGCGCGCCGTCCACACCCGCCCCGAGGCGAGTTCCGCCTCTTCCAGCCGCAGCCGCTCGCCGCGCCGCCCGCGCACGAAGGCGACGAACTCCGCGAGGAGGTCGGCGTGGATCTCCTCCAGCACCGCCACGTGCTCGGGATCCTCGGGCCGGAAGGGGTCGAGGAAGTCCTTGTAGCGCCCGCGCGCGTGCACCCGCCGCTCGATGCCGAGCCGCTCGAGGAGCGCCGGGAAGCCGAAACCCGCGGTGATCACGCCGACGCCGCCGACGATGGAGGTGGGCGCGGCGACGATCTCGTCGGCGGCGCAAGCCACCCAGTAGGCACCCGATGCCGCCACGTCCCCCGCGAAGGCGAGGACGGGCTTTCGGTGGCGTTCGGCGAGCTCGCGGATGCGCGCCGCCAGGGTCCAGGCCCGTGTCGGCGTGCCGCCGGGGCTGTCGATGGACAGCGCCACCGCCGGCGCGCGGCGCAGGGTGAAGGCGCGGGCGAGCGCCCCCTCGAGCTGGTCGGGGCCGGCCATCCCGCGCTGCAGCGGAACCCGGCCGATGGGGCCGTGGATGCGCACCACCGGCACCACGGGGGCGAAGAGACGTCGGCGCAGGAAGGGCGGCAGGAAGGACACGGGCTTCACGCGCGCAGCTCCGCGGGCGGGACGCACAGGGGCAGGGCGGCGCCCCGGCGCAGCACCGCTTCCGCCTCGGGCGTATAGCCGCCGTCGTCGTGGAGGACGAGGCCGGAGAGCAGCACCGCCGGCGAGCGCACGCCGCGCCGGGCGGCGAACAGCAGGCGGCGGGCGAAGGTCCCCCCCGCCCGCGGCCACAGCGGAAAGAGGCGCAGATCGCCGAAGCCGTCGGGCAGGGCGCGGGCGAGATCGGCCCAGCGCTCGGCCCGGTGCACCACCACCAGCCAGCCGCGCGGGCGCAGCACCGCCGCCGTGGCCGCAAGCCACGCGGGAAGCGGCAGGGTCTCGACGAAGGCGTGGACCTGGGCCTGCGGCGCGCGGGCACGGGCGGGATCGAGATGGGGCGGGTTGGTCATGGCATGGTGGACGGGGCGGCCGCGCAGGCGCGCCGGCAGCTCGGCCACGTCCGCCTCCAGCACCTCGATGCGCTCCTCCAGGCGGTTGCGGGCGACGTTGGTCCGCAGCAGCTCCGCCATGGCCGGATCGCGCTCCACCGCGATCACCCGGCAGCCGGGGACACGCACCGCGAGGCAGATGGCCGCCGCACCGGTGCCCGCTCCCGCATCCAGTACGAGCTCGCCGGATCTCGCCGGCACCGCCGCCTGCAGCAGCAGCGGGTCCACCGCCACACGGTAGCCGCGGCGCGGCTGCAGCAGCCGCACCCGTCCGCCGAGGAGCTCGCTCTCAGTCGTCTCCATCGTCCCGCTCCACGAGCTCCGCGCGGGCGCGGGCGAGCAGGGCGCGGGCCCTCGCGGCGTCCCCAGCGGCCACCACGAGGCGGCGGGGAATGGCGCCGATGCTGCCCTCCACGAGGCTCGTGTGCGCGTCGAACACCCGGGCCTCGATGCCGGCGGCCGCCAGCACCGCCCGTGCCCAGGACAGCTCCACGGGGTCGTTGCTGGTGAGGACCGTCTCCATGCGGCTTGCCTCCGCCCTGCCTGCGACCAACTCCCGCCTTGCGCGAACCCGCGCCCGGTGCTTCTGCCGCGGTGGGCGCGGGAGAGACCGCGCGGCGGGAGGACCGTCCGAGCGTGAACGCCCTTGCCAACGGACCGTCGGCCGACGTCGAGCGCGCCTTCGCGCGGGCCCGCGCGCTGGTGGCCGAGGACCTCGCCCGCGTCGACCGGCTGGTGGTGGAGCGGCTGGAGAGCCGCGTGCCGCTCATCCCGCAGCTCGCGCGCCATCTGGTGGCGGCCGGCGGCAAGCGCATCCGCCCGCTCCTCACCCTGCTCGCCGCGCGGCTGTGCGGCTACGCCGGCAGCCGCCACGTGGGCCTCGCCGCCTGCGTCGAGTTCATCCATACCGCCACCCTGCTGCACGACGACGTGGTGGACGGCAGCGAGCTGCGCCGCGGCATGCCCTCGGCCAACGCCATCTGGGGCAACAAGGCGCCGGTCCTGGTGGGCGACTTCCTGTTCTCGCGCGCCTTCCAGCTCATGGTGGCCGACGGCGGCCTGCGGGTGCTCGAGATCCTCTCGCGCGCCTCGGCGATCATCGCCGAGGGCGAGGTGGCGCAGCTCGGCATCACCGGCGACGTCGAGGCCGACGAGGAGCGCTATCTCGCCGTCATCGAGGCGAAGACGGCGGCGCTGTTCGAGGCGGCCTGCCGGGTGGGAGCGGCGGTGGCCGGACGCGACGAGGAGACCGAGGAGAAGCTCGGCGCCTACGGCCGCAACCTCGGCATCGCCTTCCAGCTCGTCGACGACGCCCTCGACTACGCGGCCGACCGGGAACGGCTGGGCAAGTCGCTCGGCGACGACTTCCGCGAGGGCAAGATCACCCTGCCGGTGATCGTCGCCATCGCCCGCGGCAGCGCCACGGAGCGCGCCTTCTGGCGGCGCACCCTGGCCGAGCTCGACCAGCGGCCGGGTGACTTCGAGCGGGCGGTGGAGCTCGTGCGGCGCCACGACGCCATCGGCGAGACCCTGCGGCGGGCGCAGGCCTTCGGCGAGGCGGCGAAGGCGGCCCTCTCCGGCTTCCCGGCCTCGCCGCTGCGCACCGCCATGCTCGATCTGGTGGACTTCGCCATCGCCCGCGCGCACTGAGGCGCGGAGCTCCGCGGCGTTAACCGGATCGCAAGGTTTCCGTGGCAGGAACGGTGGCGCAGAGCGGAGAGGAACCACCCTCCCTTCTGCCCTCCCCGATGTCGTGACGCCTCCCTCCCCGACTCGGCCGCCCGCGAGGCGGCCGCCTTTTTGCGCGCCGCTCACTGCGACAGCCAGACGATGCGTACCATCCACGCCACATCCCCCTGCGGCAGCTCGCGCGGCGGCCGTTCCGAATCGAGCGGCTCCAGCACCACGCGGTTGAGGGTGCGCCGGTCCAGCACGCCGAAGAGCAGCTCGCCGGAACGGGTGCACAGCAGCACGCGGTCCGCCCGGCGCACCGCGGCGCGTGGCGACAGCACCACGAGATCGCCGCTGCGATACGCCGGCGGCGCCACATCGCGGTCGAGCTCGATGGCGTAGGCGTCGGCGTCGTCCACGTGGGGGCCGTCCACCTCGTCCCACGCGCCGGTGGGGAAGCCCGCGGCGTCGAAGTGGCGCAGCG
Organism: bacterium HR39; assembly: GCA_002898955.1. GTDB lineage: Bacteria > Pseudomonadota > Alphaproteobacteria > Geminicoccales > Geminicoccaceae > HRBIN39. The sequence continues at coordinate 7,954 of BEIP01000014.1, forward strand.
GATCGAGCTACCCGAGCCGCCGCATGCGCAGGCGGCGGGCGGGCGGCGGCGGATTCCCGTCTCCCTCCACCAGCGCCACGAACTCGCGGAAGCTGGTGCCGGTGGCCTCGAGGATCTTGGCGAGGCTCTCGGTGCTGGGCCAGCGCAGCTTGCCCTCGCGGGTGCGGCGCTTGCTGCGGTTGAAGGTGGTGGGATCCAGCCCGGCGCGCCGCGCGAGCCCGGAGGGGGAGAGCCCGTGGCGCTCGGCGAGACGGTCGATGCCGCGCCAGATCTGTTCGTGGGTCAGCATGTGGGGCCCGCTTCGGACATCGGTCACATCTTCCGGGAGCGGATCCGACTTGACTCCGGAAGTGCCCCCGTCAAGGATCGAAGTCCGATGGTATGAGGACAGGAATCTTGCCCGCCGTCCGCGCCGCCGCTCACGGCACCACCTCCCTCCTGGTCGTCTTCGAGGACCGCCCCGACAGCCTCTGGCTGCGGCCGCTGCGCGCCGGCTTCCGCCACTGCTTCTGTCTGCTGCGCGCCGACCGCGGGTGGATCCTCTGCGACAGCCGCATCCGCGGCCTCCGCATCATGCCGCTTCCCGAGGCCGGAGTCGAGCCGCTCGCCCGGGCCTACGCGCGCCTCGGCGCACACGTGGTGGCGCTGGAAGGCGCGGGCGAGGCGCCGCGGCCCTTCCGGCCGGGTCCCTTCTCCTGCGTGGAGCTCGTCAAGCGCCTCGCCGGCATCGACCGTCCGGGCATCCTCACCCCCTTCGCCCTGTGGCGTCACCTGCTCGCGGATCCCCGCTGCCGGCTGGTGGCGCGGCCGGTTGACAGGCGGAATAGGAATTGATACCTATTCACCTGCCCAAAGTCCCAGACGGAGATCGAGCATGTCCGCGCCGTCCCCGCTCGAGGTGGAACAGGCCTATCGCGAGGCGTGCGAACGGCGCCGCCCGTGGGAACCCCTCTGGCGCGAATGCTTCGCCTACGCCGCACCGCTGCGCGCCGGCGGCCTCGACGGCGGCACGGCCACGCGCACGCCCGACGATCTCTACGATGGCACCGCCGGGGACGCGGTGGCGCAGCTCGCCGCCAGCCTGCTCGCCGAGCTGGCGCCGCCCTGGTCGCGCTGGTTCGAGATCGTCGCCGGCAACCACGTGGACGACGCCAGCCGCTCCGTCCTCGCACCGGAACTGGAGCGGGCGACCCGCACCCTCGAGGCCCACTTCGCCCGCTCGGAGCTCTACGTCGAGCTCCACCAGTGCCTTCTGGACCTCGTGACCGCCGGCACCGCCACCCTGCTGGTGCGCGAGGCGCCTTTGGGCGCTCCGGCGGCGCTGCGCTTCACCGCCGTGCCGCTCGCCGAGATGTTCGTGCTGGGCGACGGCGACGGACGCATCACCCGCCAGTTCCGCCGCACCTTCACCACCCTCGCGCGCCTGCGCCGGCGCTTTCCCGAAACCGGCCTGCCGCCGGAGCTCGCCCGCGCCCTCGAGGAGGAGCCGGGCCGCAGGGTGGAGCTCGTCGAGGCGGTGGTGGAGACCGGTCGCGACTGCCGCTTCCTCGCCTTCCTGCCGGCCGGCACCTGCGGTCTGCCGGGACCCTTCGTGCTGGGAGAGGGCTGCTTCGCCCGCTCGCCCTTTCTCACCTTCCGCTGGCTCAAGGCGGCGGGCGAGGTCTACGGCCGCTCGCCGGTGATGACGGCGCTGCCCGACATCCGCACCGCCAACCGCGTGGTGGAGCTCATCCTCAAGAACGCCTCCATCGCGGTGACCGGCATCTGGCTCGCCGACGACGACGGCGTGCTCAACCCGGCCAACATCGACCTCTCTCCCGGCAGCATCATCCCCAAGGCGCCGGGCTCGGCCGGCCTCACGCCGCTGCAGGCACCCGGACGCTTCGACGTCTCGCAGCTGGTGCTCTCGGACCTGCGCGCCGCCATCCGCCACGCGCTGCTGGTGGACCGGCTGGGGCCTTTGGACGGGCCGCGCATGACGGCGACCGAGGTGCTGGAGCGCAGCGCCGAGATGGCCCGGCTGCTCGGGGCCATCTACGGGCGGCTCGAGGGGGAGCTGCTGCGGCCGCTGATCGACCGCGCCTGGGGCATCCTGCGCCGGCGCGGTCTCGTGCCCGATCTGCCCCTCGACGGCCACGCCCTGGACGTGGCCTTCCGCACCCCGCTC
>BEIP01000015.1 GCA_002898955.1 bacterium HR39
GGCCATCCGCTCGGCATGAGCGGCGCGCGGCTCGTGGGCACGCTGGTGCGCCAGCTCGAGCGGACCGGCGGCCGGCTCGGCCTCGCCACCCTGTGCGTGGGCGTGGGGCAGGGGCTGGCCATGGCCGTCGAGCGGGTGGACTGAGCGGGCGGTGCGGCCCGTGCGGGCGCTGTTCGATCCGGTCTTCGACGCCGCCGGTCTCGCCCGCTTCTTCTCCGACGCGGCGCTGCTCGCCGCCATGCTCGCCTTCGAGCGCGAGCTCGCCGAGGCCGAGGCCGCCCTCGGCTTGATCCCGCCCGAGGCCGTGCCGGCGATCCGCGAGGCCTGCAGGCCGGAACCGTTCGATCCGCGAGAGATCGGCCGCGCCGCCCGCGAGGGCGCCAATCCCGCCATCCCGCTGGTCTCGGCCCTGCGCGCCCGGGTGCGCGGGCGCGATCCCGCCGCCGCCCGCTTCGTCCACTTCGGCGCCACCAGTCAGGACGTGATCGACACGGCGCTGGTGCTGTGCGCCCGTGACGCCCTCGATGCGATCCTCGGCGAACTCGACGGGCTGGTGGCGGCGCTCGCCGAGCGCGCGGCGGAGCACCGCGAGACGGTGCGCGCCGCCCGCACCCTGCTCCAGCAGGCGCTGCCCACCACGCTGGGCTACGAGCTGGCGCTGGTGCTGGACGGTCTTCTGCGCCTGCGCGAGGAGCTGCGGCGTGCGCGGGCGGAAGCCTTCGCCGTGCAGCTCGGCGGGGCGGCCGGCACCTTCTCGCTGCTCGGCCACAAGGGGCCGGAGGTGGCCCGCCTGCTCGCCCGCCGCCTCGACCTCGCCGCCCCCGACGTCCCCTGGCACACGGTGCGCGATCGCCTGCAGCGGCCCTGCGCGCTCCTCGTCGAGGCGGCGGGGATCGCCGCCAAGTGGCTGTCGGACGTGGCGCTCTCCGCCCAGAGCGAGGTCGGCGAGCTGGCCGAGCCCGCCGCCACCGGCCGCGGCGGCTCCTCCACCCTGCCCCACAAGCGCAATCCCGTGGCCTGCGTGCGCGCCCGCGCGGCGTTTTCGCGCCTGCCCGGCCTGCTCGCCACCCTGCACGCGAGCTCCCTCCAGGAGTTCGAGCGCGCGGCCGGGGCCTGGCACGCCGAATGGCACGCGCTGGCCGATCTCTTCGTGCTCGCCGGCGCCGTGCTGGCCGAGGCCCGCACCGTGGCGGGGGGGCTGGTGGTGGACCGGGAGCGCATGCGCGAAAACCTCGAGCGCGGCCACGGGCTCGTCTACGCCGAGGCCCTGCGTGCCGCCCTCGAGCCGGCGCTGGGGGCGCGGGCGCCGCGGCTCGTGGAGGAGCTCTCGCGCGAGGCCGCCCGCCGCGGGGTGCACCTGCGCGAGCTCGCCCGCACCCATCCCGAGGTGCGCGGAGCGCTGCCGCCCGCAACGCTGGAGCGGGTGTTCGACCCGCTGGCCCAGCTCCGGGCCGCCTTGGCGCTCACCGACACGGTTGTGGCGCGGGCACGGCGGACGCTCGGGACGAACGCGGCAGGGGAGAAGAGGAATGGACGAGCGTGAGCGGTACGAGCGCGGGCTCGCGGTGCGCCGCGAGGTCCTCGGGGAGGAACACGTGGCGCGGGCGCTGGGGCGGGCGGGGCCGCTCGATGCCGAATTCCAGGACCTGATCACCCGCTACGCCTGGGGCGAGATCTGGACGCGGCCGGGGCTCGGGCGGCGCGAGCGCAGCCTCGTCACCATCTCGATGCTGATGGCCCTGCGCCACTGGAACGAGTTCGTGCTGCACCTGAAGGCGGCGCGGCGCAACGGCGTGACGCTCGAAGAGATCCGCGAGGTGCTGATGCAGGGCGCCATCTACTGCGGCGTGCCCACCGCCAATCACGCCTTCGCCTTGGCCCGCGAGACCTTCGGCGAAGAGCTCTCCGGCGGCGCCTGAGCCCCGCCGCGCAGTCCCGCGCGCACCTTCGCCCGCCAGGCCCCCGGCGGTTCTCCCGCCCTGCGGCGGAAGAAGCGGCTGAAGGAGGAGGGGTCGGGAAAGCCCAGGCAGAAGGCGATCTCGCCCACGTCCATGGCCGAGTGGGCGAGCCAGCGGCGTGCTTCGAGCAGGAGCCGCTCCTCCAGCACCTCGTGGGCACGTCTCCCCAGAACGCGCCGGCACACCCGGTTGAGCTGGGTGGGCGTGATGCCGAGCCGTCCGGCGTAGAAGGACAGGCGCCGCTCCTCGCGGAAGTGGCGGTCCACCAGCTCCAGGAAGCGGCCGACGTGGCGGACGGCGCGATCCGCGACCACCGGTGCCGGCGCCGGCGCGATGCGGGCGAGCCCGGCCAGCACCAGAAGCGCCAGCCCGCGCAGCGCCAGCGTGCGCCCCGGGCGGCTCTTTCGGAACTCGTCGTGCAGCCGCGCGAGGGCGTCGTGCAGGGGCCCGGCGGCTTCGGCGGCGAGCCGGTCGACCACCAGAGGGCGCGCCAGCAGGCCCGGATCCTCGCCGGCTCCGGCCAGCCACTCCCGCGCGAGGGAGACCGGCAGGGTGAGCACGAAGCCGTCGGCCGCAGCATGGAAGGCGTAGCCGTGGACCACGAGCGGCGGCATGGCCACCAGCGCCGGCGCCCGCAGGTTCCGCTCCTGCCCGTCCACGGTGAGCACGGCCTCGCCGCGGGAGAGCAGCAGCACCTGCCACAGGTCGCGGTGGCGGTGGGGACGCACGATGCCGCCCCACAGGCCGGCACTCTGGGGGATGGTCTCGATGTGCAGCGCCTCCGCCGGAAGCTGGCCCTCGGGGCGCGCGTAGAGCTCGAAGACCGGGATGCTCACGGCCGTCCCTTTCGTCGGAGGGATGGCAGACGGCATGTTCGAATCTGTCAAGCTTTGGCCTGCATCGGCACTGGCGCGGCCCGCACCGGACGGCACATTCGGAAGCGTCGGGGCGGCACGCGCCGTCGCACCGGCCAGCGAGAACGAGACGACGTCCGGGAGGTCGGGCCGTGGATACCCAGGTGGCCATCATCGGAGCCGGGCCGGCGGGTCTGCTGCTGTCCCACCTGCTGCACCGGCGCGGCATCGAATCGGTGATCCTGAGGCGCCACACCCGCGCCTACGTGGAAGCGCGGGTGCGCGCCGGCGTGATGGAACACGAGGTGGCGGAGCTGCTGGTACGCACCGGCGTGGGCGAGCGCATGCTGCGCGAGGGCCTGCGCCATCGCGGCATCAAGCTCCGCTTCGCCGGCCGCACGGTGCACGTGGACTTCCAGGATCTCGTCGGCCGCGGCGTCGTGGTCTACGGCCAGCAGGAGGTGGTGAAGGACCTGATCGCGGCGCGGCTCGCGGCCGGCGGCACCATCCTGTTCGAGGCGGAGGCGCTGCGCATCGAGGACGTCACCGGCGAACGGCCCACCGTGGTCTTCCGCCACAACGGGCGCGAGGAGCGGCTGCGCGCCGCGGTGGTGGCGGGATGCGACGGCTTCCACGGCATCTCGAGGAAGAGCATGCCGGAGGGCGCCGTCACCACCTACGAGCGGCGCTATCCCTACGCCTGGCTCGGCATCCTCGCCCGCTCGCGGCCGGTGCACGAGGAGCTGATCTACGTGCACAGCGAGCACGGCTTCGCCCTGTTCTCCATGCGCTCGCCCACCCTCTCGCGCCTCTACATCCAGGTCCCGCCCGACACCGATCTCGCCGACTGGCCGGACGAGCGGGTGTGGGACGAGCTGGAGCGGCGGCTGGACGACCCGTCCCTCGGGCTGGAGCGGGGCGAGGTGCTGCAGAAGGACCTCACGGTGATGCGCAGCTTCGTCACCGAGCCCATGCGCGTGGGGCGCCTCTTCCTCGCCGGTGATGCCGCCCACATCGTCCCGCCCACCGGCGCCAAGGGCATGAACCTGGCGGTGGCCGACGTGACGCATCTCGCGCGGGCGCTGTTCGCCTTCTTCGAGCGCGGCGACGAGCGCGGCTTCGAGACCTACAGCGACCTCTGCCTCGACCGCATCTGGAAGGTCCAGCACTTCTCCTGGTGGATGACCACCATGCTCCACCGGGACGAGGACGCCCTGCCCTTCGACCACAGGCGGCAGCTCGGCGAGCTGCGCTCGGTGACGGAATCGCGCGGCGCGCTCACCTGGCTCGCCGAGAACTACACGGGGCTGCCGCTGAACGTGGACGAGCTGGTCTGAGCAGCCGCAACCGGGGAGGAGAGCCACATGCGGCGCAACATCACGTACAAGCCGCGGGACTGGTCGTCCCATCCGCCGATGATCCATCCGGACTACAAGTCCACCCGGACGCGCGGACCGACGAAGCCGCTGATCCCGATCCCGCAGACGCTCACGGACCTGACGGTCCCGGTCTACGGACACGAGGCCATCGGCGAACTCGACAACGACCTCACCCGCAATGCGGCGAAGAACGGCGAGCCCATCGGCGAGCGGATCGTGGTGGCCGGCCGGGTGCTGGACGAGGACGGCCGTCCGGTCCGCAACACGCTGATCGAGATCTGGCAGGCCAACGCCGCCGGCCGCTACATCCACCGGCGCGACCAGCACCACGCGCCGCTCGATCCCAACTTCCACGGCGCCGGCCGCTGCCTCACCGACGACGACGGCTGGTACCGCTTCGTCACCATCCGGCCCGGGCCCTATCCGTGGCAGAACCACCACAACGCCTGGCGGCCCTCGCACATCCACTTCTCGCTGTTCGGCCCGTCCTTCGTCACACGGCTGATCACCCAGATGTACTTCCCGGGCGATCCGCTGCTGGCCTACGACCCGATCTTCCAGTCGGTCCCAGGACACGCCCGCGACCGGCTGATCTCGAAGTTCGACCTCGACCTCACCGTACCCGAGTGGGCCACCGGCTACCGCTTCGACATCGTGCTGCGCGGTCCGAAGGAGACGCCGATGGAGGCCGGAAAATGAGCATGTGGAAGCAGACCCCCTCCCAGACGGTCGGCCCCTACTTCGCCTATGCGCTCACGCCGGAGTCCTACGGCTTTCGGGGCATCGCCACCAACCGGCTGGTCGAGCCGGACACCCCCGGCGAGCACATCGTGATCGAGGGACGCGTCTTCGACGGCAACGGCGATCCGGTGGAGGACGCGCTGCTCGAGATCTGGCAGGCGGATTCGCAGGGGCGCTATGCGGACGCGCCGGGCGGGGGCAGCGCCGACTTCCTCGGCTTCGGCCGCTGCGGCACCGACCCGCAGGGCCGCTTCCGCTTCGAGACGGTGAAGCCCGGGCGGGTGCCCGGGCCCGACGCGCGCCTCATGGCACCGCACATCGCCGTGTGCCTGACCGCCCGCGGGCTGCTCAACCACCTCTTCACCCGCATCTACTTCGACGACGAGGAGGAGGCCAACGCCGAGGATCCCGTCCTCGAGCTCGTGCCGGAAGAGCGGCGCGGGACGCTGGTTGCGCGGCGCGAGGTGCGCAACGGCGCGGTGGTCTACCGCTTCGACATCCATCTGCAGGGCGAGCGCGAGACGGTCTTCTTCGACGTCTGAGCCCGACCGTTCCCTTGCGGGCGGAGCCGTGCGGAAGGCGGCCTTCAGGCCGCCTTCTCGCTGCGCACGATCATCACCGAGCTCCTGGCCCGCTGGGCCACACGAGTGGCGTTGGCCCCGAGCACATAGTCCCTGAGGCCGGGTACGTGGCTCCCCATGACGACGAGATCGCAGCGCCGCTCCTCCGCGACCCGCAGGATCTCGCGCCACACCGTCCCCTCGCCGACGATCAGGTCGAAGCGCACGTCGTCCGGCAGGCGGGTCTTCGCCACCGTCTCGAGGCCCATCCTCGCCTCGCGCCTGCGCTTCTCCTCGTAGTCGGGCGGGAAGTACTGGGCCACCGAAGGCAGGCCGAATTCGGGCAGCACGGTGAGCAGGTGGAGTTTGGCGTCGAAGGTGCGGGCGAGGATCACCGCGGCGTCGAGCGCCCGGCTCCAGATCTTCGGATCCTCCAGATCGAGCGGCACGAGGATGTCGTGGAACACGATCCGTCTCCCCGATCGGGCTACTTCGCGGGCACCGGCGCCGCCGCCCCGGCCCGGGCGATGCGGCGGCGCTGCATCCACACCACCAGCCCCAGCAGCACGAAGGCCGGCAGGTCCATCCGGTATTTGGACGGCTGCGGCCGGTGCTCGTAGACCACGAGGATCTCCTGGTCCCGGTCGAGGCCGGCCTTCTTCGCGGGACTGCCGAAGGTCACGTCGTCGACGATCACCCGCCCGTCCTCGACGCGCAGGAACACACCGGCGTTCCCGAGGCGCTCGCGGGCGTCCGCCCCGTCGGGGAGCCGCAGCAACGCCACGGACTCCATGGGCTCGCCCACCTCGTCCACGCCGCGCACCCGCAGCCGCAGCTCCTCCCCGGGCGGCAGGTGCTCCACCACCTCGAAGATTCGCGCCGGCTCCCGCTCCGTATAGGGCGGCCGGATCATGTCCGTCCAGAAGCCGGGGCGGAAGAGGGTGAAGGCCACGAGCAGCAGGGCCGCGATCTCGAACGCCTTGCAGCGGGTCAGGAACCACCCCTGGGTGGTGCCGGCGAAGGGCAGCATGGTGACCGTCGCCACGACGAAGACGAAGATCCCCTGACACCAGGTGACGTCGATCAGCAGCCGGTCGATGTTGTCGATGAACGGCAACGGCAGCAGCGCCGTGCTCAGGCCATCGAAGAAGGCGACGGAGCCGGTGCGGATGGGATCGCCGCCCGGCAGCGGCATGCCGGCGGCTACGGCCGCCGCCAGAAACAGCGAACGTCGACGGGTCATCTTGAGGGTGGTTCCTCTCCGCGGCCGGCATACAACACGCGAGCCGCGCTCCGGTCAACCGCCGGCCGCGGAGCGCACGCACCTCAGGAGGCGGCGTCCTCCACCTCCACGCTCACGCGGCTTCCGCCGGAGAGCGGCTCGTGCGCGCGCTCCAGCGCGTCCATGGCCCGGCGCAGCACCTCGTCGAAGCGCGGGTTGTCGTAGAGGCCGCTGTGGGTGCCCTCCACCACCTCGTGCAGCACCGGCCGCCTGAGCACCCGCACCAGCGCCCGCGTGCGCTCGGGCGGCACCACCGTGTCGTGGCTCGCGGCGATCACCGCCGCCGGCACGTCGCGGCCGGCGAGATGGAGGTCGCTCCTGAAGGGATGGCGCAGCAGCCAGCCCACCGGCACCGCCGGATAGCGGCTCTTCGCCACGGCGTAGACGGAATCGAAGGGCGTCATCAGCACGATGCCGTGCAGACGGCGCTCGGCGGCGAGGTGGGCGGCGACGCCGCTGCCCAGGCTCGCCCCCACGGCATAGACCCGCCTCGGCCGCAGGCCGCGCACCAGCGTGTCGTGGATCAGCCGGGCGTCGTCGAAGAGCTGCCGCTCGCCGGGTGTCCCCTCGCTCGGATGGTAGCCGCGGTAGTGGAAGACGGCCACGTCGAAGTCGAACAGCCGCTGGGCGAGGAAGGTGGCGTAGTCCTCGGCGTTCCAGGCATTGCCCGGAAAGCCGATCACGAGCCCCCGCCCGGCGCCGGTCGCACGGATCAGCACGCCGAACAGGCGGTCGCCGTCGGCGCTCACCAGCTGCAGCCGCTCGGCATGCTCCGGCAGCGGCCACAGGGGCGTGCGGGCGGCGTGGCGCGGAAAGACGAGCTGGTCCTGCAGCAGATAGAGGCCTCCCACCACGAGGCCGTAGGCCGCCGCACCGCCGATCAGCCAGGGGACCATGGAGAGCGAGGCACCCCGATCCGGACATCGCGCGAGGATAGCCGCACGCCGGGCGTACGCAAGGGACCCGCTTCCGCCCCCGGGCCCCGCCCCTTTGCCCGCCGCCGCGGGAGGACTAAGCTGCGGCCGCCAGCACACCGAAGGGGGAGAGGGACCGGATGCCCACCATCACCGTCTTCGACCGCTCGAAGCTGCCGAGCCGCCACGCGGTGGACGGCCCGGAGCGGGCGCCGCACCGCGGCTTCTACTATGCCATGGGCCTCTCGCGCGAGGACCTCGGGCGGCCCATCGTCGGCATCGGCGCCGCCTGGAACGAGGCGTCGCCCTGCAACATCGCGCTCCACCGCCAGGCCGAGGTGGCTAAGCTCGGCGTCTTCCGTGCCGGCGGCACGCCGCGCATCTTCCACACCATCACCGTCACCGACGGCATCGCCATGGGTCACGAGGGCATGAAGTCCTCGCTGCCCTCGCGCGAGGCCATCGCCGATTCGGTGGAGCTCACCGTGCGGGGCCACGCCTACGATGCCCTGGTGGGGCTCGCCGCCTGCGACAAGTCGCTGCCGGGCATGATGATGGCGATGGTCCGCCTCGACATCCCGAGCGTCTTCCTCTACGGCGGCTCGATCCTCCCCGGCAAGTGGAAGGGCCGCGACGTCACCGTGCAGGACATCTACGAGGCGGTGGGCCAGTACGAGGTGGGCGCCATCTCCGAGGAGGAGCTGGAGCGGCTCGCCATGGCCGCCATGCCCTCCGCGGGCGCCTGCGGCGGCCAGTTCACCGCCAACACCATGGCCTGCGTGTCGGAGGCCATCGGCCTCGCCCTGCCCGGCTCGGCCGGCACGCCCGCGCCGATGGATGCGCGCGACCGCTGGGCGGAGAAGTCGGGCGAGGCGGTGATGAAGCTGCTCGAGCTCGGCATCCGTCCGCGCGACATCGTCACCCGCAAGGCGCTCGAGAACGCGGCGCGGGTGGTGGCGGCCACCGGCGGCTCCACCAACGCGGCCCTGCACCTGCCGGCGATCGCCGCCGAGGCCGGCATCGACTTCGACCTCGACGACGTGGCGAAGATCTTCCGCGAAACGCCCTACATCGCGGACCTCAAGCCGGCCGGCCGCTACGTGATGAAGGACCTGGCGGAAGTCGGCGGCGTGCCGCTCGTCATGAAAGCGTTGCTCGACGGCGGCTATCTCCACGGCGACTGCCTCACCGTCACCGGCAGGACGGTGGAGGAGAACCTGCGCGAGGTGGCCTGGAACCCGGACCAGGACGTGGTGCGGCCCACCTCGAATCCCATCACGCCCTGGGGCGGCGTGGTGGGCCTCAAGGGCACGCTCGCGCCCGAGGGTGCCATCGTGAAGGTGGCGGGCCTCGCGAGCCTGAAGTTCCGCGGTCCGGCCCGGGTGTTCGACGGCGAGGAGGCGGCGGCCGAGGCGGTGCGCAACCGCGCCTACCGCGAGGGCGAGGTGCTGGTGATCCGCTACGAGGGCCCGAAGGGCGGCCCCGGCATGCGCGAGATGCTGGCGGTCACCGCCGCCATCTACGGCCAGGGCATGGGCCACAAGGTGGCGCTCGTCACCGACGGCCGCTTCTCCGGCGCCACCCGGGGCTTCTGCATCGGCCACGTGGGCCCGGAGGCGGCGGTGGGCGGCCCCATCGCGCTGGTGCGCGACGGCGACATCATCTCCATCGACGCCGAGAAGGGCACCCTCGACCTCGAGGTGCCGCCCGAGGAGCTGGAGCGGCGCCGCAGGGAGTGGCAGCCGAAGCCGACCCTCTACGGCTCGGGCGCCCTCTGGAAGTACGCCCAGCTCGTGGGTCCGGCCTGCAAGGGGGCGGTGACCCATCCGGGCGCGAAGGGCGAGGTGAAGCGCTACTGGGAACTGTGAGCGGATGCGGGCGGGCCGGGCGATCACCGGCCCGCCGCCTCCAAGGACGAGAGAGGCGGGTGATGGGTACGCGGGCGATCAAGGATCGCGCCCTCTCGCGCCGGGCGCTGCTGCGGTGGCTTCAGGTGGCGGCGGTGGCTCCGGCGCTGGCCGGCTGTGCCGCCGGCCCCTACGGCGACTCCGGCGGGCCGCTGGAGCCGCCCGATGCCCTCCTGCTGGACCTGCGCCCGGGACGGCCGGGACTGCTCACCCAGGAGCTCGTGGCCCGCATCCGCTTCACCAATCCCAACGACGTGGACCTCGCGGTGCGCGGGGTGGTGGCCGAGCTGGAGGTGGACGGCCGGCACCTCGGGCGCGGGGTGGGCGATCGGGCCTTCACCCTGCCGGCGCTGGGCCCGGCGGAGGCCGAGGTGCCCATCGACGTGCCCACCGGCGAGCTGGTCGGACGCATCCTCGCGCTGATCGAGCGCGGCCGCTTCTCCTACCGGCTTTCCGGGCATGTGGTGGTGGAGCGGGGCTTCGGGCGGCGCGAGCGGCTGGCCTTCG
>BEIP01000016.1 GCA_002898955.1 bacterium HR39
GGACATCGTGCTGCTGGCCGGCGGCGAGCCGGTGATCGTGCCCTGCCCGGCCGAGCGCGGCTTCAAGCTCATCCCCGAGGCCCTCTAGGAGGCGCTGGCGCCGGGGGCGAAGTGGCTGATCCTCAACGCGCCCTCCAATCCCACCGGCGCCGCCTACACCCGCGAGGAGCTCGCGGCGCTGGCCGAGGTGCTGCGGCGCCATCCCGGGGTGTGGGTGCTGACCGACGACATCTACGAGCACCTCGTCTACGACGGCTTCACCTTCACCACCATCCTGCAGGTGGCGCCGGATCTGCGCGAGCGCACCCTCACGGTGAACGGCGTCTCCAAGGCCTACGCCATGACCGGCTGGCGCATCGGCTACGGCGCCGGGCCGAAACCGCTCGTCCGCGCCATGGCCACCATCCAGTCGCAGAGCACCACCAATCCCTGCTCCATCTCCCAGGCGGCGGCGGTGGCGGCGCTGACCGGTCCGCAGGACTTCCTCGCCGAATGGCGCCGGGTGTTCCGGGAGCGGCGCGATCTGGTGGTGGAGATGCTGAACGCCGCCCCCGGCATCTCCTGCCCGAAGCCGCAGGGCGCCTTCTACGTCTATCCCTCCTGCGCCGGGGTGATCGGCAAGAGGACGCCCGAGGGGCAGGTGATCGGATCGAGCGAGGACTTCGCCCGGCTTCTTCTGGAGAAGAAGGGCGTGGCGGTGGTGCACGGGGCAGCCTTCGGCCTCGATCCCCACTTCCGCATCTCCTATGCCACTTCCACGGATCTGCTGCGCGAGGCCTGCCGCCGCATCCAGGAGTTCTGCAGCGAGCTCGTGTGAGGACGACCGTGGACCTGGAGGAATTCCGCCGCCGCGCCCACGAGATCGTCGATTTCGTGGCGGACTATCTCGAGAACGTCGAGCGCTTTCCGGTGCGCTCGCCGGTGCGTCCCGGCGAGATCGCGGCCCGCCTGCCCGACCGCGCGCCCGAGGAGCCGGAGGCCTTCGAGCGGCTGATGGCGGACGTGGAGCAGATCGTGCTGCCGGGCCTCACCCACTGGCAGCATCCGCGCTTCCTCGCCTTCTTCCCCGCCAATTCCAGCCCGCCCTCGGTGCTGGGGGAGATCCTCACCGCGGGTTTCGCCGTCAACGCCCTGATCTGGCAGGGCAGCCCCGCCGCCACCGAGATGGAGACGGTGGTGCTGGACTGGCTGCGCCGGGAGATCGGCCTGCCCGAGGGCTTCCGCGGGGTGATCCAGACCACCGCCTCCGAGGCCACCCTCGCGGCCCTTCTGGTCGCGCGCGAGAAGGCCACCGGCTGGCGCTCCAACGAGGAGGGGCTGGCGGGCGGTCCGCCGCTCGCCGTCTACGCCAGCGAGGAGGCCCACTCCTCGGTGGAGAAGGACGTGGGGATCGCCGGCATCGGGCGCGGGAACCTGCGCCGCATTCCCACCGACGACGCCTTGGCCATGCAGCCCGAGGCGCTGGAGGCGGCGATCCGCGAGGATCTGGAGCGCGGCATCCGCCCCTGTGCCATCGTGGCGACGCTCGGCACCACCGGCGTGGGGGCGTGCGATCCGCTGCGGCCGATCGGCGAGATCGCGCGCCGTCACGACGTCTTCCTGCACGTGGACGCGGCCTGGGCGGGAAGCGCCCTGATCCTGCCCGAGTGGCGGCACCTGGCCGACGGCGTCGAGCTGGTGGACAGCTTCGTCTTCAACCCGCACAAGTGGCTGATGACCAACTTCGACTGCTCGGCCCACTTCGTGCGGGATGCCGACGCCCTGATCCGCACCTTCTCGATCCTGCCGCCCTATCTGCGCTCGGCCGAGACGGGCCGGGTGATCGACTACCGCGACTGGGGCATCCCGCTCGGGCGGCGCTTCCGTGCCCTCAAGCTGTGGTTCGTCCTGCGCCTCTACGGCCTCGAGGGCCTGCGGGCGATCCTGCGCCGGCACATCGAGCTCGCCCGCGAGCTCGCCGGGTGGATCGACCGCGAGCCCGGCTTCGTGCGGGTCACCGGCCCCCATCTCGCGCTGGTGACGGTGCGCTTCGAGCCCGAAGGACTGGATCCGGAACGGACGGAGGCCCTCAACCGGGCGCTGCCCGAAGCGGTGAACCGGGACGGGCGCACCATGGTCACGCCGCACATCGTGCGCGGGCGCGCCGTCACCCGCCTGTGCGTGGGCCAGACGTCCACGGAGCGCCGCCACGTGGAGGAGGCGTGGCGGGCGGTGGTGGAGGTGGCGCGCGATCTGGAGGCGCGGCTGCGGGCCGGGGAGGAGCTCCCGGTCGGCTGAGGCGGCCGGCTCCGGTCGGGGAGGGAGCCTTGGGCGGACGCTGGGAGGCGGAGCGCTATGCGCGGGATGCGGGCTTCGTCGCGGAGCTCGCGCGCCCGCTTCTGGACCTTCTGGATCCGTGTCCGGGCGAGCGCATCCTCGATCTCGGCTGCGGCGACGGGCGGCTTTCGGCTGAGATCGCGGCGCGCGGGGCGCTGGTGGTGGGCGTGGACAACAGCCCGGACATGGTGCGGGCGGCCCGCGCACGCGGCATCGACGCGCGCCTGAGGGACGCCGCCGAGCTCCCCTTCGAGGCGGAGTTCGACGCCGTCTTCTCCAACGCGGCGCTCCACTGGATGGGCGCGCGCATGGACGAGGTGCTGGCCGGGGTGTTCCGCGCGCTCGTGCCGGGCGGACGCTTCGTGGGCGAGATGGGCGGCTTCGGCAACATCGCGGCGATCGAAACCGCCATCCTCGCCGCCTTGGAGCGCCGCGGCGTCGACGGGCGGCCGCATCTGCCCTGGACCTTCCCCACCGCCACCGCCTGGCGCGAGCGGCTCTCGCGCCACGGATTCGAGGTGGAGCGGGCCGAGCTCATCCCGCGCCCCACGCGGCTCGATGCCGGCATCGAGGCGTGGCTGGAGCTGTTCGCACCGACGCTTCTGGGCCTCGTCCCGCAGGACGGGCGGGCGGCGCTGGTCGCCGACATCCGCCGGCTGCTGGAGCCCTCGCTGCGCGACGAAGCGGGCGTGTGGTGGGCCGACTACGTGCGGCTCCGCTTCGTCGCGCGCCGTCCGGCGGCGTGAGGGGAGGACGCGGTCCCCCTCTGCGGCGGATCGCCGCACCCGGGGCGGGAAAGCGGGGAGGGCCGGACTGGACGGCGGGCCGTGCGCGCCTATGTGGGCGGCAGGCGTGCCCGCCGTGCAACGGCGCACCATGGTCTGCCTCCGCTCGTGCGCGAGCGGTGGACAGGTGCGCGTCCGCTGTCGTATGGAGAAACCGACACGGACGCCGGAGCGGGCTTCATCCCCGGAGCAGGATCGCACGGCCCGGACGGCCACGGAGCGCGTGGCCGCAGGTTTAGCCGTCCCGGCGGGATCGGTGTGCCTCCGGACGGGATCGCGGGGATGTTGCGAAAATTTCATCCACCGGGCGGAAGCCCTTAACGTCCCGGGTCCAGTGTGAGCGGGCGGGAGCGGAGGGGAGCGCGAAGCGACGCTGATCCGCGCTTCCCCCTTCCGCGTACACACGAGTGCCGAGGCGGGGCACCTTCGGGTGAGGCCGTCCGGAGGAGAGAGGAGAGAGTGAACCGATGAGCAGGGAGACGCCGGAGCGGCAGAGCCTCGAGCGGGGGTTCATCAGCGAGTCCATGAACGCGCCGCTGCTCTCGCGCGAGCGCGAGCTGGAGCTGGCCCGCCGCTGGCGCGAACAGGGCGACGAGAAGGCCCTGCACGAGCTGGTCGGCGCGTACGTGCGGCTCGTGGTGAGCATGGCGCACAAGTTCCGCAACTACGGCCTGCCCATGAACGACCTCGTCTAGGAGGGCATGGTCGGTCTCATGCAGGCCGCGGCCCGCTTCGAGCCGGAGCGCGAGGTGCGCTTCTCGACCTACGCCGCGTGGTGGATCCGCTCGGCCATGCAGGACTACATCCTGCGCAACTGGTCGGTGGTGCGCACCGGTACCACGGCCGCGCAGAAGTCGCTCTTCTTCAACCTGCGGCGCCTGCGCGCCCAGATCGAGGGCGGCTCGGGCGGGCGGCTGTCGGAGGAGGGCAAGCGCAAGATCGCCGAGCAGCTCCACGTCAACGTGGCCGACGTCGAGGCGATGGAGGGCCGGCTCTCGGGCAGCGACCAGTCGCTCAATGCCACCCTCACCCCCGACGGTGAGGACACCTGGCAGGACTTCCTCGCCGACGACCGGCCCACGCCGGACCGCATCGTCGAGGAAGAGCGGGATTCCAAGATCCGCTCGCGCTGGCTGCACGAGTGCCTGCAGGAGCTGAACGAGCGCGAGCAGATCATCATCCGCGAGCGGCGGCTGCGCGAGGACGGCAAGACCCTCGAGGAGCTCGGCCGCCGGTTCGGCATCAGCAAGGAGCGCGTCCGCCAGATCGAGGCTCGTGCGCTGCAGAAGCTGCGTGCCGCGCTTCTCAAGCGCATCAAGGACCCGGCCGAACTGGAACTGCTCGAAGCGACGCCGTAAATCCCCCTGCGGGGAACGGGAAGGGGCGCCCGAAAGGCGCCCCTTCGGCTTGGAACGCGCGATCTCGCCATGCCCGCGAGCACCGGCCTCGATGCCGAGATCCTGATCGTCGGCGGCGGCCACACCGGCCTGTTCCTCGCCTGCGCGCTGGCCCGCGCCGGCTTCGAGCCGCTCGTGGTCGACCCCGGCGCGCCCGAGCGGGCCCTGCCGCCCTTCGACGGGCGCAATCTCGCCCTGCTGCGCTCCACCGAGGAGGCGGCGCGCCGCCTCGACCTCTGGGCGCACCTGCGGCAGGTGGTCTGTCCGGTGGACACGGTGGAGGTGGACGAGCGGCCGGGCGGCGCACGGGTGGTCTACCGCGCGAGCGAGATCGACGGCCGGCCCTTCGCCTTCGGGGTCGAGCATGCGGCCCTGCGCAACGCCCTGCTCGACGCCTTCCGCGCCCGCCTGGGCACCGGGCGCTGGATCCGTGGCGAGCTCGCCGACTTCGTGCGCGAGGACGGCGCGATCCGCGCGCGCCTGTCGGACGGACGGGAACTGCGCGTGCGGCTGCTGGTGGGTTGCGACGGGCGGGAGTCGCGGGTGCGGGCGCTGGCCGGCATCGGCGTGCGGCGCTGGAGCTACCCGCAGGCGGCCCTCGCCTTCGTGGTCGGGCACGAGCGGTCGCATCGCCACACCATCCGCGAGTGGCTGCGGCCCGGCGGGCCACTGGCGCTGCTGCCGCTGCCCGGCCGGCTCACCGGCGTGACCTGGGTGGAGCCGGAAGAGCGCGCCCGCGAGCTCGCCGGGCTCTCCGAGGCGAGCCTGCTCTCGCGCCTGTCGCTGGAGAGCGAGGGGGTGCTGGGCGCGCTGCGTCTCGAGAGCGGGGTGGGCGTGTGGCCGCTCTCCGCCCACCACGCCGAGCGCTACGTGGCACCGCGCATCGCGCTCGTCGGGGATGCCGCCCACGGCGTGCATCCCATCCACGCCCAGGGCTTCAACATGGCGGTGGCCGACGCGGTGGCGCTCGCCGAGGTGCTGGCGCGCGCCCGCCGGCTCGGGCGCGATCCCGGTACGCCGGACGTGCTGCTCGCCTACGACCGCGGGCGGCGCTCCGCCAACGCCCGGCGCATCTGGATGACCGACACCCTCGCGCGCATCTTCTCGAGCGAACTGCCGTTGCTGCAGCCGCTCAGGAGCGGCATCCTGATGCTGCTCGCCGGCCTGCCGCCGCTGCGACGGCTCGCGGCGACGCACGGCATGACGCTGCGCTGACGGGAACGAGGGGGCCGTCCGCATCCCGTGAGCGACGCACCCGCACGCGAAAGCACCCATCCGCGCGCCAGGGGGGCGGAGCTGATCCGCTCGCTGCTGCCCACCCTGCCCGATCTGCCGGGGGTCTACCGGATGATCGGCGCGCGCGGCGAGGTGCTCTACGTGGGCAAGGCCAAGTCCCTGCGCCGGCGGGTGGCGGCGTACGCCCGCCCCGACGCGCTGCCGGCGCGGCTGCGCCGCATGGTGGCGCTGACCCGCCACATGGAGTTCGTCACCACGGGCAGCGAGACCGAGGCGCTGCTGCTCGAGGCCAACCTCATCAAGCGCTACCGTCCGGCCTTCAACATCGTCCTGCGCGACGACAAGAGCTTTCCCTTCATCGTCGTCGACCACAACCACGACTTTCCCCGCATCGGCGTCCACCGCGGCGCGCGCCGCAAGGGGTGCGAGTACTTCGGTCCCTTCGCCTCCGCCGGCGCGGTCCGCGAGACCCTGAACGCGCTCCTGCGCGCCTTCCCGCTGCGCAACTGTCCCGACACCGTCTTCCACAACCGCTCGCGCCCCTGTCTGCAGTACCAGATCAAGCGCTGCTCGGCGCCGTGCGTGGGACGCATCTCGAAGGAGGACTACGCGCGGCTGGTGGCGGACGTGCGGGCGTTCCTGAGCGGGCGCTCGGATGCGGTCAAGGCGCGGCTCCAGCGGGAGATGCACGCGGCGGCCGAGGCCCTCGAGTTCGAGCGCGCCGCCGCGCTGCGCGATCGCATCCGGGCGCTCGCCCACGTGCAGAGCCGGCAGGGGGTGAACGCCCGACGATTGCACGATGCCGACGTGGTGGCGGTGGCGCGCATGGCCGCCGAAGCCTGCGTGCAGGTCTTCTTCTACCGGGACGGCCGCGCCTGCGGCAACCGCGCCCACTATCCCGCCCATGTGCAGGACAGCGACGAGGGGGAGATCCTCGCCGCCTTCCTTGCCCAGTTCTACGAGGCCCATCCCGCCCCGCCGCTCCTGCTGCTCTCCCACGAGCCGGCCGAGCGCGCGCTTTTGGCCCGCGCCATCGCCGAGCGGGCCGGGCGCAGGGTGGAGCTCTCGGTCCCGAAGCGTGGCGAGCGGCGCGAGCTCGTCGCCTTCGCCCTCGACAACGCCCGTCAGGCCCTCGCCCGGCGCCTCGCCGAACAGGAGCGGCAGAAGGAGCTCCTCGCCGAGCTCGCCGCCCGCTTCGGCCTGCCGGCCCCCCCGCGACGCATCGAGGTCTACGACAACTCCCACATCCAGGGGCGCCACGCGGTGGGGGCGATGATCGTCGCCACCCCCGAGGGCTTCGACCGGCGGGCCTATCGCACCTTCCGGGTGGGTGCGGAGGTGGCGGGCGACGACTGCGCCATGCTGCGCGAGGTGCTGCACCGCCGCCTGTCGAAGCTGCTGCGCGAGGATCCGGAGCGCGAGGGCGGAGCCTGGCCCGATCTGCTGCTGATCGACGGCGGCGCCCCGCAGCTCTCGGCCGCGCGGGCGGTGCTGGAGGAGCTCAAGATCGCGGACCTGCCGGTCGTCGCCGTGGCCAAGGGCCCCGAGCGCGATGCCGGCGAGGAGCGCTTCTTCCTGCCGGGCCGCGAGCCGCTCGCACTGGACCGTCACGATCCGGTCCTCTACTACGTGCAGCGTTTGCGGGACGAGGCGCACCGCTTCGCCGTCGAGACCCACCGGCGCAGCCGCAAAAAGGGCACGCTGCGCTCGGCCCTCGACGAGATCCCCGGCGTCGGCCCGCGCCGCAGGCGCGCGCTGCTCGACCACTTCGGCTCGGCGCGGGCGGTGGAGCAGGCGAGCCTGCGGGATCTCGAGGCGGTGCCCGGGATCAGCCGCTCCCTCGCCCGCAGGATCTACGAACACTTCCACGAGGGTGGCCCGTGATGTCCGGCCGCGAGCTCGCCAATGCGCCCAACGCCCTGACCGTGCTGCGGGTGCTGCTGGTGCCGGTGATCGTCGGCGTGATCTGGCTCGACGCCCCCGGGGCGCACTGGCTGGCCGCGGCGCTGTTCGTGCTGGCCGCCGGCACCGACTGGCTGGACGGGCGCATCGCGCGGGCCCGCGCGCTGCACTCCGCCTTCGGCCGCTGGCTCGATCCCGTCGCCGACAAGCTGCTGGTGGCGGCGGTGGTGGTGACGCTGGTGGGCTTCGACCGGGCGCCGCTCCTGCCCTCGCTCGTGATCGTGCTGCGCGAGATCCTGGTCTCGGGGTTGCGCGAGTACATGGCCGAGGTGTCGGCCGGCATGCCGGTGACCCGCCTCGCCAAGTGGAAGACGGCGGTGCAGATGACCGCCATCCCCTTCCTGCTGGTGGGCGACGCCGCGCCGGCCCGGATCCCCGCGCGCACCATCGGCGAGTGGGGCCTGTGGATCGCCGCCGGCCTTACCCTGCTCACCGGATACCACTATCTTCGCGACGGCGTGCGGCACATGCTGGGGAAAGACGAACCGCCGGCGGTGCCGCGGGGTGAGCGCGTGGGAGCACCATGAAGGTCCGCTACTTCGCCTGGCTCAGACAGCGCACCGGCGTGGCCGAGGAGGAGGTGGAACCGCCCGCCCACGTCCGCACCGTGGGCGAGCTCGCCCGCTGGCTCGGCGAGCGCCATCCGCGCTTCGGCGAGGTGCTGGCGGCGGGCGGCGCGGTGCGCTTCGCCGTCAACCAGGAATACGCCGACCCCGACACGCCGGTGAAGGCCGACGACGAGGTGGCCTTCTTCCCGCCGGTCACCGGCGGCTGAGGCAGGAAGGGGAGGGCGGGGCCGTGATCCGCATCGCCGAAGCGCCCTTCGATCCCGCCGCCGAGCTCGCCGCCTTCTGTGCCGGCCGCACGGACGTGGGCGGGATCGCCGTCTTCGTCGGCCGGGTGCGCGACCACGACGGGCGCGAGCCCATCCTCGCCATGACCCTCTAGCACTATCCGGGCATGACCGAGCGCATGCTGGAGCGGCTCGAGGCCGAGGCGCGCCGGCGCTGGCCACTCCTCGACGTGCTGGTGATCCACCGGGTGGGGCGCATGACGCCCGGCGAGGCCATCGTGCTGGTCGCCACCGCCGCGGCCCACCGGCGCGAGGCCATCGCCGCCTGCGAGTTCCTGATCGACTGGCTCAAGACCCGCGCGCCCTTCTGGAAGCTCGAGGAGACGCCCTCGGGCGAGCGCTGGGTGGAGGCGAAGGCGAGCGACGACGAGGCCGCGGCGCGCTGGGAGCGCGCCGCGGCCGGATGATCCCGCGGCCGCCTTGATTTCGCACGTCCGCGCCCCTACACCCGGGACACGTCCGGCCCCCATCGTCTAGTGGTCAGGACGCCAGCCTTTCAAGCTGGAAACACGGGTTCGATTCCCGTTGGGGGCGCCATCCGCCGGTGCCGCGGTGCGGGGTTTACGCTCCCGTCTCCCGGCGCTAGATCGCCGGCGCGCGCTCTGCCGACCCATCCAGACGACGGGCCCGGATCCCCATGAAGCTCATCGCCGGCAACAGCAACCGCCCGCTGGCGGAAGCCATCGCGGCCTACCTGCGCACCGACCTGACGAAGGCCACCGTCCACCGCTTCGCGGACATGGAGGTCTTCGTCGAGATCCACGAGAACGTCCGCGGCGAGGACGTGTTCGTCGTCCAGAGCACGTCGTTCCCCGCCAACGACAACCTCATGGAGCTGCTGATCGTCATCGACGCCCTGCGGCGCGCCTCGGCCCGGCGCATCACCGCCGTCATCCCCTACTTCGGCTACGCCCGCCAGGACCGCAAGACGAGCCCGCGCACGCCGATTTCGGCCAAGCTGGTGGCCAACCTCATCACCACGGCCGGTGCCAGCCGCGTGCTCACCATGGAACTCCACGCCGGCCAGATCCAGGGGTTCTTCGACATCCCCGTCGACAACCTCTACATGACGCCGCTGATGGTGCCGGACATCCGCAACAATCTCGGCACCGAAGACCTGGTGATCGTCTCGCCCGACGTGGGCGGGGTGACCCGCGCGCGCGGCTTCGCCAAGCGGCCGGACGTGCCGCTCGCCATCGTCGACAAGCGGCGCGAGCGGGCCGGCGTGGCGGAGGTGATGAACGTCATCGGCGATGTGGCCGGCAAGCGCTGCGTGCTGGTGGACGACATCGTCGATTCGGGCGGCACGCTGGTGAACGCCGCCGACGCGCTGCTGGAGAAGGGAGCCACGGCGGTCTACGCCTACGTGTGCCACGGCGTGCTCTCGGCCGGGGCGGTGGCGC
>BEIP01000017.1 GCA_002898955.1 bacterium HR39
GGCATCTTCCTCCACATCCGGTGGAAGCCGGGGGTCAACCGGGCGCGGCGGGTCGTCGGGATCGTCCTGGATGCCGCCAGCATCAACGTCGCCATGTATCTCGGCGGCACGCTGACGACGCCCTTCTACCCGCTCCTGCTGTGGATCATCTTCGGCCACGGCTTCCGTTACGGGCGCTGGTATCTCTATCTCGCCTCCGCCCTGTCGCTCTTCATGTTCATCGCGGTGGTGGCCGAGAACCGCGACTGGCAGCGCTTCCCCGTCCTCACCGCCTCGCTGATCCTCGCGCTGGTGGTGCTGCCCGCCTACGTGTCGGTGTTGCTCGCCAAGCTCGAGCAGGCCCTCGAGCGGGCCCAGGCGGCGAGCCGGGCGAAGAGCCGCTTCCTCGCCACCATGAGCCACGAGTTCCGCACCCCGCTCAATGCCGTCATCGGCACGGCGGAACTGCTGGCCCGCACCCGGCTTGACCGCGAGCAGCGCGACATGGTGACCACCATCCGGGTGGCGGCCGACGGTCTGCTGTCGCTGGTGCAGTCGGTGCTCGACTTCGCCCGCATCGAATCGGGGCGGATGGAGCTCGAGCGCGAGCCGTGGGATCTCGACCGCGAGCTCGCCGCGCTGCGGGCGATGTTCCTGCCGCTGGTGCGGGGCAAGGGCCTGTGGCTGCGGCTGCGGCTCGATCCGGCCGTACCGTCGCGGCTCGTGGGAAGCT
Source organism: bacterium HR39 (assembly GCA_002898955.1). Taxonomy (GTDB): domain Bacteria; phylum Pseudomonadota; class Alphaproteobacteria; order Geminicoccales; family Geminicoccaceae; genus HRBIN39. The sequence goes on from BEIP01000017.1 coordinate 713, forward strand.
GCCGCGCCGTCCACCAGGTGTTGGTCAACCTGCTGGCCAATGCCGTCAAGTTCACCGAGACCGGCGGCATCACCCTCTCGGTCGGGCGGGTGCGCCGGGGCGGGCGCGAGGCGCTGCAGTTCTCGGTGCGGGATACCGGCATCGGCATTCCGGAGGAGGCGCAGGAACGCATCTTCGAGCGCTTCACCCAGGCCGACGAGAAGACCGGCGAGCGCTACGGCGGCACCGGGCTGGGGCTCGCCATCTCCCGCGAGCTGGTGCGCCTGATGGGCGGGGAGATCGGCGTCGAAAGCCGCCCCGGCGAGGGCGCCACCTTCACCTTCCACATCCCCCTCGAGGAACCGGAGGACGGGGAGCTGCCGGCGCTTCCGGCCGGCACCGTGGCCGTTCTGGGCGATGCCGGGGAGGGGCTGCGCTGGGTGGAGCGCCTGGAGGCCCTCGGGCTCTCGGCGCGGGTGAGCGTCGACCCGGCCGGCGTGCTGGATACGGTCCGCCGCGCCCCGGGCCGGGTGGCGGTGATGGCGGTGGGCGGCGTGGCCGGGGCCGATCTGCCGCGCCTGCGGGAGGCGCTCGATGCGCTGGATCTGCCGGAACCCGTCGACATCGTGGCCCTCGAGGCGCCGCCCGACGCCCCGGTGCTGGCCCGTCTCGGACCGCAGCCGGACGGGGCGCGGCTGCGGCGGATCCTGCGCGCGGCGCTGGTCGAGCCGGAAGCGGCGCCCGGTGCGGTGCGCGAGCGGAAGGCGGCGGATGCGGGCACCCCGGGGCGCGGCTGCCGGGTGCTGCTGGCCGAGGACAATCCCGTCAACCAGAAGGTGGTCGCGCGGCTCCTCGAGCACGCCGGCCACGAGGTCACCGTCGTGGGCGACGGTCACGGGGTGATCGAGCGGCTCGAGCACGAGGTCTTCGACGTGGTCGTGCTCGACGTCAACATGCCGGACCTCTCCGGCCCCGAGACGCTCAAGATGCTGCGCTTCATGTACGACCCGGCCGAGCTGCCGCCCTTCGTGGCCCTGAGCGCGGACGCCACCCGCGAGACGCGCGAGGCCTGCCTGTCGCTGGGCTTTTCCCGCTACCTCACCAAGCCGGTGCGCACCGACGAGCTGCTCGCCGCCCTCGACGAGCTGGTGCCGCCGGAGCGCCGCCACGGCCCGCTGCGCACCGGGCAGCCCACGGCGCGGGCGGCCGGCGCGGAGTCCGCGGGTGCAGGCGGGGAGGCCGCGGCCGACGACGGGGTGGTGGTGCCGCATCCGCGGCTCGCCGCGGCCCCGCCGGTGCTCGACGAGCGGCGTCTCGCCGGTCTCGCGGCGCTGGATCCGGGTGACGGCTTCCTGCGGGAGACCGTCGAGGAGTTCCTGCGCGACGGCGCCGGGCTGGTGGAGGGCATGAAGCGCGCCGCCGCGACGGGCGATGTGCGCACCTACCGCGACTGCGCCCACGCGCTGCGCTCGAGCGCCGCCCACATCGGCGCCGAGGCCCTCTACCGCCGCTGCCTCGAGTGGCGCGGGCTGGACGACCACGCGCTGGCGCTGCGCATGCGCGGCGAGGCCGAGGAGGTGGCGCAGGAGTTCGCCCGGGCCGAAGCGGCCCTGCGCGCCTTCCTCGCCGGACGCCAGCGGGCGGCGGGATCGCGCACCGGCTCGGCCTGACTCACAGCCTCGCCGAGTCGATCCAGATGGTCACCGGCCCCTCGTTCACGAGCTGCACGCGCATCTTCGCGCCGAACACGCCCGTCTTCACCGGCACCTCGTGGGCCCGCACCGCCTCGACGAAGGAGTCGAACAGCTCGCGGGCGATCTCGGGCGGCGCGGCGCCGGTGAAGCTCGGGCGGTTGCCGCGGCGCACGTCGGCGGCCAGGGTGAACTGGCTCACCGCGAGGATCGCCCCGCCCACGTCGCGCAGGCCGAGGTTCATGCGCCCGGCCTCGTCCTCGAAGATGCGCAGGTTCACCACCTTGCGCGCCGTCTTGGCCACGTCCGCCGGTCCGTCCACCAGCTCGGCGCAGACGAACACCAGAAGCCCGGTGCCGATCTCGGCGACGGTGCGTCCCTCCACCTCGACGGCGGCACGGCTCACCCGCTGGACGAGCGCCTTCACGGCCTTCCCTCCGGGGTCGTTCGCTCCGGGCAAACGCCATTCTGCCACGCGCCGCGGGCGCCCGCCAGCGGTGCCGCTCAGCGGTAGCGGCCGTGGCGCTGCAGCACCTCGATGCGGTAGCCGTCCGGGTCGGTCACGAAGAAGAAGCGCGCCATCAGCGCACCTTCCCGGAAGAACTCCTTGACGGGCTCGGGGTTCAGGCCGAGCTCGGCGAAGCGGCGGTGCTCGGCGTCGAGGTCGTCCACCACGAAGGCCACGTGGCCGTAGCCGGTGCCGTGGGTGTAGGGCTCGGTGCGGCCCTTGTTGAGGGTGAGCTCGATCTCGAAGTCGGACTCGGGACCGCGCAGATACACGAGCGTGAAGGTGTCGAAGTCGAAGCGGTCGGCCACCTCCAGCCCGAAGGCCTGCCGGTAGAACTCGACCGAGCGGTCGAGATCGAGCACGCGGATCATCATGTGGACGGGCTTGGCCATGGTCCGCCTCCCGCGGATGGGTCCGGCCGCGAGCGTAGCCCGGCCGTCCCCGGGCGGGTAGTACGGGATTGCTACGCCCCGCCGCGCACCGGGTGCCCCGGCGCGGCGTCCGTGCGGCCGCGTCGGCTTTACGCGGCGGCGGGTGCCGACTAGGTTGCCCGGGGTGGCGCGTGCCACCCCTGCGACCCCGACGGAGGCCCGGACGGCAGCCCATGCGGGAACCGGCGACCATCACCGCGCGCAGGGCGGGCGGCCTGCGCGAGAGCCTCAAGACCGTCGTCTACGCGGTGGCCATCGCCATGTTCGTGCGCACCTTCCTCTTCGAGCCCTTCAACATCCCCTCGGGCTCGATGAAACCGACGCTGCTGGTGGGCGACTACCTGTTCGTCTCGAAGTACGCCTACGGCTACAGCCGCTTCTCGCTGCCCTTCGGACTGCCGCTGTTCGAGGGCCGCATCTTCGGCTCGCTGCCCGAGCGCGGCGACGTGGTGGTCTTCAAGCTGCCCTCCGACGAGAGCACCGACTACATCAAGCGGGTGATCGGCCTGCCGCGCGACCGCATCCAGGTCCGCGAGGGCGTCGTCTACGTCAACGGCGAGCCGGCCCGGCTGGAGCCGGTGGGTGAGACGGAGGACGAGGAGGACGGCCGGCCGCTGCGGGCGCGGGTCTACCGGGAGTACCTGCCCGGCGACCGCGACCACCTGATCATGGACCTCGGCTCCAACAGCCGTTTCGACAACACCGGCGTCTTCGAGGTGCCCGAAGGCTACATCTTCGTCATGGGCGACAACCGGGACAACTCCCTCGACAGCCGCTCCTCCCATGTCGGCTTCGTGCCGCTCGAGAACCTGGTCGGACGGGCCGAGATCCTCTTCTTCTCGCTGAAGCCCGAGGCGCGCTTCTGGGAGATCTGGAAGTGGCCGTGGGCGGTGCGCTTCGAGCGCCTGTTCCGTCCCATCCACTGAGATGAGCCGTCCGCCGGCGGATCCCGCGGAGCTGGAGGCGCGGCTCGGATACCGCTTCCGCGACCGCCGCCTGCTCGACGAGGCCCTCACCCACGCGAGCCTCGGGGGACGGCGCCGGCGCACCAACGAGCGGCTCGAGTTCCTCGGCGACCGGGTGCTGGGGCTCGCCCTCGCCCATCTGCTCATCGAGCACTTTCCCGACGACCCCGAAGGCGCGCTGGGGCGCCGTCAGGCCCATCTGGCGAGCCGCGACACCCTGGCCGGGGTGGCGCGCGAGCTGGAGCTCGGCCGCTATCTGAAGCTCGCGCGCGGCGAGGAGGAGAGCGGCGGGCGCGACAATCCGACCATCCTCGCCGACGCCTTCGAGGCGGTGCTCGGGGCGGTATTCCTGGACGGCGGCTTCGCGGAGGCCGCGCGCATCGTGCGCGATCTCTTCGGCCCGCGGCTTTCCGCCCTGCGCCGGCCGCCGCGCGATGCCAAGACGGCCCTGCAGGAATGGGCGCAGGGGCGTGGCCTTCCGCTTCCCGAATACCATCTGGTGGAGCGGACGGGGCCCCCGCACGCACCGGAGTTCACCGTGGAGGTGCGGGTGAGGGGGCTGTCGCCGGAGCGGGCCAGCGGACCGTCGAAACGCACGGCCGAACAGGCCGCGGCCCGCCGGCTCCTCGAGCGCATCGGACGGGACACGAAGACCGCATGAACGAGACGGCGAAGCGGCGCGCCGGGTTCGTCGCCATCCTCGGCGCACCCAACGTCGGCAAGTCGACCCTGCTCAACCGGCTGGTGGGCACCAAGGTGTCCATCGTGACGCCGAAGGTGCAGACCACGCGCCGGCGCATCGTCGGCATCACCATCCGCGGTGACGCCCAGATCATGTTCGTCGACACCCCGGGTATCTTCGCGCCCAGGGCCCGCCGCCACCTCGAGCGGGCCATGGTGCGGGCCGCCTGGGCCGCGGCCGCGGACGCCGACCTGGTGCTGGTGGTGGTGGACGCGAAGCGCGGGCTGGATCGCGAGACGCGCATGGTGTTCGACGGCCTGCGCGACCATCCCGTCCCGCGCTTTCTGGTGATCAACAAGATCGACCTCGTGAAGGACAAGCGGCTGCTGCTGCCGCTCGCCGACGAGGCCAACCGCCTGCTGTCCTTCGAGCGCACCTTCTTCGTCTCGGCGGAGAAGGGCGACGGCGTCGGGGACCTGCTGGAGGCGGTGGCCGGGGCCCTGCCCGAGGGCCCGTGGCTGTTCCCCGAGGACCAGCTCACCGATCTCTCCAACCGGGCGCTCGCCGCCGAGATCACCCGCGAGCAGGTCTTCCTGCAGCTCCACGAGGAGCTGCCCTATGCCATCACCGTCGAGACCGACGGCTGGGCCGAGAGCCCGGACCGCAGCGAGGTGCGCGTCGACCAGACCATCTACGTGGCGCGCGAAAGTCACAAGCCCATCGTGCTGGGCCGGGGCGGCCAGCGCATCCGCAGCATCGGGGAGCGGGCGCGGCGCGAGATGGAGCGGGTGTTCGGCAGGCGCGTGCACCTCTTCTTGTTCGTGAAGGTGCGCGAGCGCTGGATGGAGGACCCCGAGCGCTACGCGCAGATGGGGCTCGAATTCCCGGGGTGAGCCGGTGGAGTGGCGCGACGAGGGCGTGGTGCTGACCGCCCGCCGCCACGGCGAGCGCGATGCCATCCTCTCGCTGTTCACCTTCGAGCACGGCCGCCACCGCGGGCTCGTCAAGGGCGGTACGGGCCGCCGCCAGCGCCCGCTCCTCCAGAGCGGCAACCGGCTCTCCTGCCGCTGGCGCGCGCGGCTGCCCGAGCACCTCGGCGTGTGGACGCTGGAGCCGGTGCGGCTCTACGCCGGGGCGCTGTTGGACGATCCCGCGGCGCTCTCCGCGGTGGGCGCCGCCTGCGGACTGCTCGAGCTGGGGCTGGCCGAGCGCGAGCCGCACCCGCGTCTCTACGCGGGTCTCGTGTCTCTGCTCGAGCACCTCGCCGCCCGCACCCCCGACTGGCCGGTGCGCTATGTGCGCTTCGAGCTGCTGCTGCTCGGGGAGCTCGGCTTCGGCCTCGAGCTGTCGGCCTGTGCGGTGACCGGCACCACCGAGGATCTCGCCTTCGTCTCGCCGAAGAGCGGCCGGGCGGTCTCGCGCGCCGCGGCCGGTCCCTGGGCGCCGCGGCTGCTGCCGCTTCCCGCCTTCCTGGTCGGGGACGCACCGGCCACGGATGCGGACGTGCTGGCGGGGCTGCGCACCACCGGTCACTTCCTGGAGCGCCATCTGCTCGCTCCCCACGGGCGCCTGCAGCCGCTCGCCCGCGCCCGGCTGCTGCAGCTCCTCGCGGCCCGGGCCGGAGAGGAGGGGGGCGGCGCGAGTTGACGGACTCCGCGCCGTCCCTATATTCCGCGCCGCACGCCGGGGCACCCCGTGTCCCTGCCCGCGCGTGTCCCCGGCCCGGCACACGCGAACCAGCATACGGCGGACCATCCATGTACGCAGTCATCCGGACGGGCGGCAAGCAGTACCGTGTCGCCAGGGACCAGGTCCTGTTCGTGGAGAAGCTCGAGGCCGAGCCGGGCAGCACCGTCGAGTTCGACGAGGTGCTGATGGTGGGCGGCGACGGCGAGGTGCGCATCGGCCGGCCGCTGGTCGAGGGCGCGAAGGTGCGGGCCACGGTGCTCGACCAGATCCGCGGGCCCAAGATCGTCGTCTTCAAGCTCAAGCGGCGGAAGAACTACCGCCGCAAGAAGGGCCACCGCCAGTACCAGACGGTGGTGCGCATCGCGGACATCGAGGTGCCCGGGGCGTAAGGAGGATCGACCATGGCGCACAAGAAGTCGGGCGGCAGCTCGCGCAACGGACGCGACTCGCCGGGCAAGCGGCTCGGGGTCAAGATCTTCGGCGGCCAGCGGGTGATCCCGGGCAACATCATCGTCCGCCAGCGCGGCACCCGCTTCCACCCCGGCAAGGGCGTGGGCATGGGGCGCGACCACACCCTCTTCGCCCTGGTCCCCGGGCGGGTCGAGTTCCGGCAGCGCTACGGCCGCACCTTCGTGCACGTGGTGCCGGAGACGCCGGCGGCCGAGTGACGGTCGCGGACATCCCCCGCGAGGAGACGCGAACGCAGGGGAAGGCCGCGGCCTTCCCCTTTTCGCGTGAAGGACGATGCGGTTTCTGGATTCGGCGAAGATCTGGATCGAGGCGGGACACGGTGGCGCCGGCTGCGTGAGCTTCCGGCGCGAGAAGTTCGTCCCGAAGGGCGGTCCCGACGGCGGCGACGGCGGCCGCGGCGGCAACGTGATCGCCCGCGCGGACGCCCGCCTCAACACGCTCGTCGACTACCGCTACAGGCAGCACTTCCGCGCCGAGCGCGGCGGCCACGGCATGGGCAAGAACCGCCACGGCCGCGACGGGCGCGACGTGGTGCTGGTGGTGCCGGTCGGCACGCAGATCTGGGACGAGGACGGCACCACGCTCCTCGCCGATCTCACCCGCGACGGGGAGGAGGTGGTGCTGGCCCGCGGCGGGCGCGGCGGGCGCGGCAACGCCCACTTCAAGAGCCCCACCAACCGCGCGCCGCGCCACGCCGAGCCGGGCGAGCCGGGCGAGGCGCGCTGGATCTGGCTCAAGCTCAAGCTGCTCGCCGATGTGGGGCTCGTGGGACTGCCCAATGCCGGAAAGTCCAGCCTGCTCGCGGCGGTGAGCCGGGCGCGGCCGAAGATCGCCGACTATCCCTTCACCACCCTGCATCCCCATCTGGGCGCGGTGCGGGTGGACGACACCGACTTCGTGGTGGCCGACATCCCCGGGCTGATCGAGGGCGCGCACGCCGGCGCCGGGCTCGGCGACCGCTTCCTCGCCCACGTGGAGCGCTGCCGCATCCTCGTCCACGTGATCGACGTCACCCACGAGGACCCGCTCGCCGCCTGGCGCACGGTGCGCGGGGAGCTGGAGCTCTACGGCCACGGGCTCCCCGACCGGCCCGAGGTGATCGCGCTCAACAAGTGCGATCTGGTGGACGCCGACCGGGCGGCCGGAGTGGCCGCGGCGCTGGAAGCCGCCACCGGCCGGCGGGTGTTCCGGGTCTCGGCCGCGACGCGCGCGGGCGTGCAGCGGCTGGTCGACCATCTGGCGGCGGAGGTGGATGCGGCCCGCCGCGCCGCCCCTGAGCCGGAGCCGGCGCTGCCGTGAGCGGAGCGGACGTCGCCCGGGCCCTCGCCGCACCGCGCATCGTGGTGAAGGTGGGCTCGGCCCTGCTGGTGGACGAGGAGGGCAGGCTGCGCCGGCGCTGGCTGGAGGCGCTGGCCGAGGACCTCGCGCGTCTTTCCGCCCGCGGCCAGCGGCCCGTGGTGGTCTCCTCCGGCGCCGTGGCGCTGGGTCGGCGCATCCTCGGGCTGCAGCGGCGGGTGCTCCACCTCGAGGAGAAGCAGGCGGCGGCCGCCGTCGGCCAGATCCGCCTCGCCCACGCCTGGCGCGAGGCGCTCTCCGCGGTGGGCCTCGAGACGGCCCAGATCCTCATCACCCTCGACGACACCGAGATCCGCCGGCGCTACGTCAACGCGCGGGCCACCTTCGAGACCCTGCTGCGGCTGCGGGTGGTGCCGGTGGTCAACGAGAACGACACGGTGGCCACCGCCGAGATCCGCTTCGGCGACAACGACCGGCTGTCGGCGCGGGTCGCGGTGATGCTGGCCGCCGACACCCTCGTGCTGCTCTCCGACGTGGACGGCCTCTACACCGCCGATCCCGTCCGTGATCCCAACGCCCGCCACATCCCCGAGGTCACCGCCGTCACGCCCGAGATCGAGGCCATGGCCGGCGACAGCAGCACGCGGGTGGGCACGGGCGGCATGATCACCAAGCTCATGGCCGCCCGCATCGCCATCGAGGCGGGCTGTGCGGTGGTGCTGGGCCGGGGCACCGTCCTCCATCCCCTGCGCGCCCTCGAGGAGGGAGCCCGCTGCACCCTCTTCCGCCCGCGCACCAGCCCGCACCGGGCGCGCAAGCGTTGGATCGCAGCGAGTCTCGCCCCGGCCGGGCGGCTGGTGGTGGACGAGGGGGCGGTGCGGGCGCTCCTGCGCGGATCCAGCCTGCTGCCGGCCGGCGTGCGCGAGGTGCACGGCGAGTTCGGCAAGGGGGATGCCGTGCTGGTGATCGGTCCCGACGGCCGTGCGGTGGCCAAGGGCATCGTCGCCTACGACGCGGCGGACGCGCGCCGCATCGCCGGACGGCGCAGCGAGGAGATCGAGGCGGTGCTGGGCTGGCGGGGGCGCGACGAGCTGATCCACCGCGACGACCTGGTGCTGCTGGAGCCGCCCCACCCGAACGGGCAGGTTCCGTCCCACCCGTAAGATCGCATCCGCCCACCCGCCCGGGCGTTCGCCGCCGCGCGGCCCCGTGCCATCTCCGGCGCGGAGCCGGGAGATGCGGGCTCCGCGTATCGGGAGGGATCGGCGATGGTCACGCTGCAGCCGGAGATCTCCGGCAGGCTGGACGCCACCCAGCCGCTGTTCCCCTACGCCCTGCGGCTCGTGACGGAAGCGGCTGCGCGCGCCTGCTACGACTGGATCGGTCGCGGCGACAAGATCGAGGCCGATCGCGCCGCCGTCCACGCCATGCGCGAGAGTCTGAACCGCCTGCCGTTCCGCGGCGTGGTGGTGATCGGCGAGGGCGAGAAGGACGAGGCGCCGGAGATCTACAAGGGCGAGGTG
>BEIP01000018.1 GCA_002898955.1 bacterium HR39
CGGCGATGGGGCTCGTGGGCACGCTCCTCGGGCTCGTGGGCATGCTCGCCCGCCTCGAGCGCCCCGAGGAAATCGGGCCGGGGCTGGCGCTCGCCCTGCTCACCACCCTCTACGGCGCCCTCCTCGCCCACGCCCTCTTCCTGCCGCTCGCCCGCCGCCTCCACCTCCTCGCCGGGCGGCTCCGTCTCTTCGCCCGGCTCGAGGCCGAGACGGTGCTGGCGCTGGTCCGCGACGAGCACCCCGACCTGCTCGCCGGGCGCCTCGCGGCCATCGCCGGCGTGCCGCCCGCGGCCGTGTTTGCCGGTCGTTAACCGCGGCGTGGCAGGATGTCCCCGCACCGCGCGAACCGGAGGTGTCGGTCGTGAGCCTGCGCGTTCTCGTCGTCGGTCCCGCATCCGGCCACGTGGCCGAAGCGGTCGCCGCGGCCGCCGCCGGCGGCACGGCCATCCGCCGCGAGCCCGATCCCGAGCGGGCCCTCGCCGCGCTGCGCGCCGGCGGCGTCGACCTGGTGCTCGTCGACGTGGCCGTCGGGATCGCTGCCTTCGTGCGGGCGCTGCGCGGCGAACGGATGCTGGTTCCGGTGGTCGCCTTCGGCACCGGGTCGGACGCACGTGCCGCGGCGGATGCCATCCGCGCCGGAGCGGCGGACTTCCTCTCGCTGCCGCCCGATGCCGAGCTGGTGCGCGCCATCATCGAGAGCCTCGCCGGTACCGACCGCGAGATCGTGGCCGAGGACCCGGTCATGCTCGCCTGCCTCGAGCGGGCGAAGCTGTTCGCTCCGGCCGAGGCGGCGGTGCTGCTGACCGGCGAGAGCGGCACCGGCAAGGAGGTGGTGGCCCGCTTCCTCCACCGTCACAGCCGCCGCGCCGACGGTCCCTTCGTCACCGTCAACTGCGCCGCCATCCCCGACCCTCTGCTCGAGTCCGAACTCTTCGGCCACGAGAAGGGGGCCTTCACCGGGGCGGTGGCGCGCCGCATCGGCCGCTTCGAGGAGGCCAGCGGCGGCACGCTGCTCCTCGACGAGATCAGCGAGATGGACGCGCGCCTGCAGGCCAAGCTGCTGCGGGCCCTGCAGGAACGCGAGATCGACCGCGTGGGCGGCAGCCGGCCGGTGCCGGTGGACATCCGGGTGATCGCCACCAGCAACCGGGATCTCCTGAAGGAGGTGGAGGCCGGACGCTTCCGGCAGGACCTCTACTTCCGCCTCGCGGTGCTGCACCTGGAGCTGCCGCCGCTGCGCGAGCGCCCGCGCGACATCGCCCCTCTCGCCCGCCACTTCGCCCGCCGCTACGCCCGTCTCAACGGCCTGCCCGAACGGCTGCCCGATCCCGCCGCCGTCGCCCGGCTCGAGTCCCACGACTGGCCGGGCAATGTGCGCGAGCTCGAGAACTGCATGCACCGGGCGGTGCTGCTCGCCACCGGAGACGCCATCGGCCCCGAGGCCATCGTCTTCGACTCGCGCCGCGGCCCGGCCCCGTCCCCCTCGCCGGCCGCCGCCGCACCCCTCGCCTGCCGCCCGCTCGCCGACATCGAACGCGAGGTCATCCTCGAGACCCTGCGCCGCACCGACGGCAATCGCACCCGTGCCGCGGAGCTGCTCGGCATCTCCATCCGCACGCTCAGGAACCGTCTGCGCCAGTACGCGCAGGAGGGCGTCGCCATTCCGCCCGCCCGCAGCTGAGGAGACACACCGGTGAACGCGCTCGCCGCCATCCTGCCGCCCAACGTGCTGGAGCTGCTGCGCCGCGGACTGCGCCAGAGCGACATCCTCTTCGGGCTCGGCGTGGTGGCGATCCTCGTGGTGCTGATCCTCCCCATCCCGACGCCGCTGCTCGACCTGCTGCTGGCCGTGTCCATGGGCTTCTCGGTGCTGGTGCTGATGACGACCATGTTCGTCACGCGCCCGCTCGAGTTCAGCTCCTTCCCGACCATCCTGCTGGTCGCGACCATGCTGCGCCTGTCCCTCAACCTCGCCTCGACGCGCCTCATCCTGAGCGAGGGCCACGAGGGACCCACGGCCGCCGGGCGGGTGATCGCCGCCTTCGGCAGCTTCGTCATGCAGGGTAATGTGGTGATCGGGCTCGTGGTCTTCGTGATCCTGGTGATCGTCAATTTCGTGGTGATCACCAAGGGATCGGGCCGCATCGCCGAGGTCGCCGCCCGCTTCACCCTCGACGCCATGCCCGGCAAACAGATGGCCATCGACGCCGACCTCTCCGCCGGTCTCATCGACGAGGCGGAAGCACGCCGGCGCCGGCAGGAGCTGGAGGAGGAGAGCGCCTTCTACGGCGCCATGGACGGCGCCGCCAAGTTCGTGCGCGGCGACGCCGTCGCCGGCCTGCTGATCACCGCCATCAACCTCGTGGGCGGCCTCGTCATCGGCGTCGTCCAGCAGGGGGTGGACCTGGCCGAGGCGGTGCGCACCTATTCCGTGCTCACCATCGGCGACGGGCTCGTCTCGCAGATCCCGGCACTCGTCATCTCCACCGCCGCCGGCATACTGGTCTCCAAGAGCGGCACCCGCGGCCGCGCCGACGAGGCGCTGTTCGGCCAGCTCGGGGCCAATCCGCGTCCCGTCGCCGTCACCGCGGCGCTGCTCGGCCTGCTGGCGCTGCTGCCGGGGCTGCCGGCCCTGCCCTTCCTGCTGCTGGCCGCCGTCGTGGGTGCCATCGCCCGGGTGCTGGAGCGTCGGCGGCACGCGGGGGCGGCCGCCGGTGGGGACGCTGCGGAAGACGCGCGGGCGAACCCCGAGGCGCCGACCGAGGACGATCCCCTCCGGGCGCTCGAGATCGATCCGATGCGGCTTGAGCTCGGCTACGGCCTGCTGCCGCTCGTGGGCCGCGACGGCCGCGCTCAGCTGCCGGCCCAGATCCGGGCGCTGCGCCGCCAGCTCGCCGCCGAGCTCGGCTTCGTCATGCCGCCGGTGCGCATCCAGGACAACATCCAGCTCCCCGCCTCCACCTACGTGGTGCGCATCAAGGACATCGAGGCGGGGCGCGGCGAGGTGCGCCCGGGCATGCTGCTGGTCATGAACCCGCAGGGCGGCCCCGTCGAGGTGCCGGGCGAGGACACCCGCGAGCCCACTTTCGGCCTGCCCGCCCGCTGGGTGGCGCAGCGCTATCGCGACGAGGCGCTGGCGCGCGGCTACACGGTGGTGGACGCCGCGACGGTGATCACCACCCACCTCACCGAGATCGTCAAGGACAATCTCGCCGATCTGCTCACCTTCGCCGAGACCAGGAAGCTGCTCGACTCGCTGCCGGAAGAGTACCGCAAGTTGATGGACGAGCTGGTACCGGCGCGCATCACCCTCACCGGCATCCAGCGCGTGCTGCAGGGCCTGCTGGCCGAGCGCGTGTCGATCCGCGACCTCCCGGCCATCCTCGAGGCCATCGGCGAGGCGGTGCAGCACACCCAGAGCCTGGTGCGCATCACCGAGCACGTGCGCACCCGCCTCGCCCGCCAGATCAGCTTCGCCGCCTGCGGTCCCGGCGGTTACATCCCGGTCGTCACCCTCTCGCCCCAATTGGAGCGGGCGTTCCACGAGGCCCTCGTGGGCGAGGGCGAGGACAGGGTGCTCGACATGGAACCGGCACGGCTTCAGGCCTTCCTCGAAGCGGTCCGCGAGACCTTCGAGAGGCTGGCGGCGCGCGGCGAGCTGCCGGTGCTGCTGGTCTCGCCCTCGATCCGCCCCTACGTGCGCTCGGTGATCGAGCGCTTCCGGCCCGGCACCGCCGTGCTGAGCCACGCCGAGATCCACCCGAAGGTGCGCATCCGCACCCTCGGGCAGATCTGAGGAGCTGAACTCCGATGCGGCTTCGGGTGTTCGAGGCGGCGACGGCGCAGGAAGCCCTGGAGGCGGTGCGGCGCGTGCTCGGTCCCGATGCCGCCATCCTTGCCACCACCCGGGTGGGCGACCGCGTGCGGGTGACCGCGGCCGTGGACCTCGACGCGACGCCGGCCGAGGATATCCTGGCCGGGGCCGGGAGCGAGCGGGTCGCCTCCGAGGTGGACGCCTGTCTCGCGGCACACCGCGTCCTCCCCGACCAGCTCGGGCGGCTGGTGGAGGAGGCGGCAGGCAGCGGCCTGGCGGAGAGCGAGGCGGCCCTCGCCCACGCTCTGGCAGCCCTCGGCGGCTTCGCCCGTCCCGACGTGCTCCACGGCGGGTCGCTCGCGGTGGTGGGACCGCCGGGTGCCGGCAAGACGACCCTGATCGTGCGCCTCGCGGCGGCCGCGAGGCTGGCCGGACGCGAGGTGCGGGTGGCGGTGGACGGCGATCTCCAGGCCGGTGCGCGCGAGCGGCTCGCCGCGCTGCTGCGGCCGCTCGGCCTCCAAGCCTCGGACGGGAAGGACCGCGACGGGGACGGGCCGCTGCTGGTCGACACCGTCGGCACCAATCCCTTCGACGCCCGCGAACTCGCGGCGGTGCTGGAGCGGGTGCGGGGGCGGGGCTGCACCCCGATACTCGTGCTGCCGGCCTGCACCGATGCGGCGGAAGCCTTCGATGCCGGATGCAATTTCGCGGCACTGGGCGTGCGCCGGGCGGTGGTGACGGGGCTCGACCGGACCCGCCGCCTCGGCTCGCTCGTCTCTCTGCTCGCCGCCGGTCTGGTGCTGTGCGGCGCCACCGCCAGCCCCTTCCTCGACCGCGGCGTCCTCCCCCTCACGCCGGCCGGACTCGCCCGCATGCTTCTGCGCAGAAAGGACAGGACCCGGGAGCGTCCCGCATGACGCGCATCCTCGCCATAGCCTCGGGCAAGGGTGGTGTCGGCAAGACCTTTCTCGCCGCCACCCTCGGCCACGCCATCGCCCGCAGGGGACGGCGCTGTCTCGTGTTCGACGCCGACCTCGGCCTCGCCAATCTCGACGTCCAGCTCGGCATCGACGCCCCGGTGGACCTCGGGCGGGTGCTGGAGGGGCGCATCCCTCTGGAGCGGGCGGTGTTCCGCCATGAGGAGACAGGCCTCGATCTGGTGGTGGGACGCTCCGGCTCCGGCACCCTCGCCGGCCTGCCGCCGGCGCGGCTCGTGGCGCTGGCCCGCGAGCTGCACGCCCTCGCACCGCGCTACGACGTGGTGCTGCTCGACCTCGCCGCCGGGGTCGAGCCGCCCTGCCGGCTGTTCGCACGGGCGAGCCACGGCGTGATCGTGATCACCACCGAAGAGCCGACCGCCCTCACCGACGCCTACGCCTTCGTGAAGGTGGCGTGCGACCGCAGCCGCCCGGTGATGGTCGTCGCCAACGCCGTCGAGGACCGGGTGCGCGGTCGCGAGGTCTACGAGACCCTGGCACGCGCCTGTGAGCGCTTCCTGGCCTTCCGCCTCTCCTATCTCGGAGCGGTGCGGCGCGATCCGCGCGTGGGCGAGGCGATCCGCGCCCAGAAACCCCTACTGGTGCGCCATCCGACCTCCCCGGCGGCGGCCGACGTGGAGGACCTGGCCGCCCGGCTGCTGGCCCCGGCCCCGCGCGGCTGAGCCGCCGGCGCGCCGCGGGTCCGCAGGGATGCGCCACGTCGTGGACGATGACGGCCGCGACGAATCCCGACGGGCCGGCTCCGGACCCTTCCCGGGCGGGCGGCTCGGGCGCTCGGGTGCCGGTGGCGTTTCGGCAGGACCCGGCCCCCGCTGCGCTCCACGGCGCTCCGAGGCTCCGGCTTCGCGGATCCCGCGGCAGGGCGATGGCCTTTGCGGAAGGCGAGTGCACCTCCCGTGGACCCGCGGGCGTCGTCGCCGTCCCGTCCGCGACCGGTCGGCGGGTTGCGGCCGGGCGCCGCCGGGCGCGGGCCCACCGCCCCCGGGCGGGCCGGCGCCGCACCAACTCGGGATGTTCCACAAGGGCGACGACCGGAACGGTGCGAAGGCGGACATGGGCGACCGGCGTGGATGCCTCCCGCGGGACGGTGCCTTCACGGCCGGGGATGCCGGCGCCCGAACCCGATGTCCTCCGGGGATGGCAGGTGCGGGCGACAGGACGGTCGCCGCGCCCCCGCCCTCCACCGCCGCGCCCCGTGCGGGCAGGTGCGACGGCGAGCGGATCGCCTGCGCGGGCGACACCGGATCTCCGCCACTGTGTACCGGGGACGACCGAGCCTCGGGGCTCCGCCCGCGCGCAGGCGCGGAGGCCTGGCGGCAGGCGGGCCATCCGCGCGAGCGGGGCCGATCCTTTGACGGCGCGACCTTTCTGCAGGCGGCAGAGGTAGCACCCCCTTGAGCGGGGCCGATCCTCGGCGTCCATGCGCGGAGATGCGACGTCGGGCCGGACCATGTGATGGTCTTGGCCCGTCCTCCGCCCCTGCGTGGAGATGCGACGCCCGGTGCCTTAGATCGGGACCGCCGGCTCGGGCTCCGGCCTTTCGCGCGGAGCGCGACCTCGATGCCGCGTGGATCGTCCGCGTGAACCCGGCTCCGTCGACCGTGCCCGGAGCACGGCTCCCGCAGATCGCGGCGAACCTGGATGCGATCGGGCTCCGCCGCTGCCTACACCGGCGTCGCCACCGTGAAAGCGCGACCACGATGCCGCGACGGGCCGTTTCCGTGCTCCGGCCGCGTGCCCCGCCGTCGGCGGACGCGACGTGCCCGGCCCCGGTCCCCTGTGCGAGCCGGCGGACGCCACAGGGTACCGGGGCGAGCGGAGCGCTGGAGACCGTCCCCGCGCACCGTCGGATGACCCGTCTTCGGACGCACGACACGTTTTCGGATGAGACGTGCTCGGCTCCGGTTCCGTACGCGGGCGGATGGGCGAAGTGTCCCCGGACAGGACGTGGCGCGTCCCCCGTCTTGTGCGCCGCACCCGTCGCCGGCATGGCGGCCGCCCGAGGTCCGGTCGCCCGGTCCCGCGGGTGCAGCCCGCCGGGGCCGTACGGCGAACGGCCACGTGCGGGCGCGACTCCCTCCGCCTGCGGGGCGCTTTCGGGTCCCGGGCCGTGCCAGGGCATCCGCACACGCCCGGTCCGCCCGGCCGCTCTGTCCGCGGCGGACGCTCGTCCCGCACCGGCTGCCGACGCGTCCGCAGGCACCCGGGCGCGCGTGCTGCAGGGTCACGATCTGCCCGGGTTCCGCCCCCGCGCCGAGCCTGCCCCTCGCCGGCGCCACAGCGGCTCTCCGCATCACGCCGTGGAGCGACGGAACCAGCCGGGCCCGGAAGACGGTCGGAGGGCGGGCTCCGCCGGCCGCGCTGCGGGGCGGCCGAAGCCGCACGGCTTTCGCGGCGTGACCGGGCGGCCGCATGCGGAGCGGGGAAACGGCCCGGAGTGCGTTTCAGGGCAGATGCGGATGGACCGGCAGCCTGCGGTGCAACCGCGCATCCCTGGTGCGGAAGTGCTCGACGAACCAGTCGTGGATGCGCCGCGACAGTTCCTCGCGGTAGTTGTCATAGTCGCCCCGCGCGACGGCGTCGATGATGTCGGCGATCTCGTCGAGGAGCTTCTCGTGCTCCGCCTTGTGCTCTTCGTACTGGTCGTACTCGTAGCGACGCATGAAAGCCTCTTCCAGCGCGAAGTGCGCGGCGATCTTCGCGAACACCTCCCCCACGAAGGCCTCCACCTCCTCACGGGAGGGATTCTCCGAGAGGCGATCGTGCAGCTCGTTGATCAGCTCCACGAGCTCGCGGTGCTCGTGGTCCACGTCCGCAATCCCGGTCTCGAACTCGGGGCGCCATTCGATCAGCGGCATCCCTGATCCACCTCTAGATTGTAGTACAGAAAGCCTCCCTTGTCGGCCTTGAAGTCGACGGCGAGCCGATCGAGCGGCCGCAGCGATACCGTGACCCGGCTGTGCCACACCCGCTCCGTCCACGCCCCGGTCTCGTCCAGCGCCGCCTCCACGCAGTGGGTGCCGGGCGGGACGGCGAACTCGCGGTAGATGCGCGAGGGGCCGTCGCCCGACAGGCCGGTGGGCGGCAGCGCCTCGTCCAGCAGCACCTCGCCGTCCAGCGACAGGCGCACCAGAACCGGCCGCCGTTCGCGCTCGCAGGTGCTCGGCCGGCGCTCGCCCGGCGGCAGCGCCCGGATCTCCTCGTAGCTCAGCCGGCGGCATTCCTCGACCCGCGCCCCGCCGTGGGCGAAGGCGAGGACGATCTGGGCGCGGTCCGACGGGAAGGCACGGTAGACGGGGTTCTGCGAGAACCAGCCGACGAGGGCGGCGGCCGCGAGATAGACGAGCCCCTGCCCGATCCGGCGCACCGTCTCACTCATGGGCCACCTCCACCCTCGCGGCCGGCGCCCGCACGCTCTCGCGCGCCTCGAGCCGCGCCAGCTCCTCGCGGAAGGCGGCGAGCTCGCGCTCGAGGCGTGCGCGGCCCAGCACGCCCACGAAGGCGGTGCGCACCCGCTCGTCCGGAACCCGCGCACGCAGCCGCGGATCGCGCTCCCGTGCAAGGCGCGCCTTCGTCCAGTCGATGCCGAAGCGGTGCAAGCAGCCGTTCTCGGCGCAGCCGGTGATCAGCACGCCTTCGGCGAGGCCGCGGGCGAGCACGTAGTCGACGAAGGCCGGCGGCAGCTGACCGGCGCAGGTGAGCGAGACGGTGCCGACGGCCGGCCCGTCGAGACGGTCCAGCGGCACGCCGGGCTCGCAGCCGAAGACGAGGACGCGCGGACGTCCGGAGAGCCGCGCCGCCGCCTCGTGCACCCGCTCGCGCACCAGCGCGATCGGAAGGTCGGGCAGGTCGATGCCGGGAGAGAGCTCCGCACGCCGGCGGAAGGGCATGGAGGTGGGGCACGCCCCGGCGCAGATGCCGCAGGAGACGCACAGCGACGGGTCGACGAGCGGCTCGCGCTCGAAGGGGCGGCCGTCGGTGCGCGGCACCATGGTGATGGCGTTGTAGGGGCAGTCGGCGAAGCAGCGGGCGCAGCCGTTGCAGTTGGCGGGATCCACCCGCGCCGGACGGCGCCGCCGCATGGGCGGAAGCCAGGGGATCGAGAGGAAGAGGAACAGCAGCACGAAGGACGCCGTCCAGGTCAGCGGCCCCGGCAGGCGGTCGAAGAAGGGGTAGAGCGGCAGGTAGAACCAGTCCAGGCCGACCTCGGCCGGCACCCTGGTGAGATCGGCCGGTCCCTGGCTGGTGGCGGGATGGACGAGCGAGAGGACCAGCAGCGAGGCCAGCACGCCGGCGGCCAGCCCGCGCGGCGGGTTGATGCGCGGGCGGGTGATGCGCTGCAGATGGACCCACAGCAGGATGAGGGCGATCAGCGGCACGGCGATGTGCAGGAAGACCATCAGCGTGAAGAAGCGGTCGTTCAGATGTTCCACGCTGAGGAAGTTGCGGGCGATGGGTTCCCCGAAGATCCCCGCCGCGTCGAACCACTTCGTGGTCACCAGGGCCACGTAGAAGGCGAGCTCGTCCCACACCAGCCAGTAGCCGGTGATCCCGGCCACGTACATCAGCACCATCACCGGCACGCCGGTGACCCAGCTGAACCAGCGGGCGCCGCGGTAGCGCTCGAGGGCGAATTCGCGCGCCATGTGCAGCAGCATGACCACCACCAGCCCGTCCGAGGTGTAGCGGTGGAGGCTGCGCATGACGCCCGCGGCGTACCACTGGTCGTTGGTCATGTACTCGACCGAGGCGTACGCCTGGAGGATGCCGGTATCGAAGAAGATGTAGACGTAGACGCCGCTGACGACGACGATCCACAGGAAGAAGAAACCGAGCGCGCCCAGGTTGAGAAGCGGATTCCAGGCGGGCGGAAAGGCGCGGCCGAGCAGGTCTTCGGCGGCCGCGAAGGCGCGGCGCAGCAGCTGCTTCACCGGTGCTCTCCCTTGCTCACGACCATGTGTGCCCGCTCCCGCGCCCGCCGCCATTCGCGCGCGAGCACGATGCCCACCGTACTCAGGGCGGCG
>BEIP01000019.1 GCA_002898955.1 bacterium HR39
AAGCTCCAGCCAGCGCCGGACCGTTTCGGGAAGTGCGGCGATGCGCGCCTGCGCTTCGACCTCGCGAAGGATGCGCAGCGGCCGCGCCGACGCGTCCTCCGGCGCGAAGTGCTCGGCCGGGCGGGGTACCAGTCCGCTCATGCGATGCGCTCCAGAGCGCGGGCGAGACGCTCGCGGGTGCGCAGCGCCTCCTCGTGGCGCTCCTTCTGCGCCTCCACCACCTCGGCCGGCGCCTTCTCGACGAAGGCCCGGTTGCCGAGCTTGGCCTCGAGCCCGGCGATCTCCTTCTCGATGCGCCCGAGCTCCCTCTCGAGCCGTGCGCGCTCCCTGGCGAGATCCACCACCTCCCCCACCGGCAGGCTGTAGGTGACCTCGTCCACCACCGCCACGATGGAGCGCGCCTGCGGCTCGCGGTCCTCGTAGTCGATGCGCTGCAGCCGGGCGAGGCGCACGATGGCCTCCTCCCAGCGCCGCAGGCGCTCCAGGGTGAGGGGCGAGGCGCCGTGCTGGTGCAGCACGAGGTGGGCCGAGGGCGGCACGTTGAGCTCGGTGCGGGCCGAGCGGATGGCGGAGATGGTGCGGATCAGCCACTCCATCTCCGCGCGCGCCGCGGCGTCCTCCGGCACGCCCTCGAACTCCGGCCAGGGCCGGGTGATCAGCATGCCGCCCGGCCGGTCGAACAGCCGCAGCCACAGCTCCTCGCTCACGAAGGGCGCCATGGGATGGAGCAGATGCAGGATCCGCTCCAGCACCCAGCCGGCGGTACGCCGGGTCTCCTCGCGCGCCCCGCCGTCCTCTCCCTGCAGCACCGGCTTGGCGAGCTCGATCCACCAGTCGCAGAAGGTGTCCCAGACGAAGTGGTAGAGACCCTGGGCCGCCTCGTTGAAGCGGTATCCCTCGAGCGCCTGCGTCACCTCGCGGCCCACCCGCGCCGTCTCGCCGACGATCCAGCGGTCGAGGACGAGCCGCACGGCAGCGGGATCGAAGGCGGGGTCGCGCAGGCCGCCGGACATCTCCACGAAGCGGGCGGCGTTCCACAGCTTGGTGACGAAGTTGCGGTAGCCCTGCACCCGCTGCGGGCCGAAGCGGATGTCGCGGCCCTGGGCGACACTGGCGAGGATGGCATAGCGCAGGGCGTCGGCGCCGTAGGTGGAGATCAGCTCCAGCGGGTCGACGACGTTGCCCTTGGTCTTGGACATCTTCTGGCCGCGCTCGTCGCGCACGAGGCCGTGGATGTAGACCTCGCGGAAGGGCACGTCGCCCATGAAGTGGAGGCCCATCATCATCATGCGGGCCACCCAGAAGAAGATGATGTCGAAGCCGGTGACCAGCACGTCGGTCGGATAGTAGCGCCGCAGCTCCGGCGTGTCGTCCGGCCAGCCCAGCGTCGAGAACGGCCACAGCGCGGAGGAGAACCAGGTATCCAGCACGTCGGGGTCGCGCTCGAGCGGCACGTCGTGGCCGAAGTGGCGCCGCGCCGCCTCCTTCGCCTCCTCCTCGCTGCGCTCGACGAAGATGGTGCCGTCGGGCGCATACCAGGCGGGTATGCGATGCCCCCACCAGAGCTGGCGCGAGATGCACCAGGGCTGGATGTTGCGCATCCACTCGAAGTAGACGTTCTCCCAGTGCTTCGGCACGAAGCGGGTGCGGCCGGTCTCCACCGCCTCGATGGCCGGCTGCGCCAGCACCTTCGCGTCCACGAACCACTGCTCGGTGAGGAAGGGCTCCACCGGCACGCCGGAGCGGTCACCGTGCGGCACCATGTGCCGGTAGGGCTCGACCTTCTCGAGAAGGCCCAGCTCCTTCAGGTCCTCGACGATGCGCCGGCGCGCCTCGAAGCGTTCCAGCCCGCGGTAGCGCTCGGGGGCGTTCTCGTTGATCCGCCCCTCCTCGTCCATGATGCCGATCATCCCGAGGCCGTGGCGCCGGCCGATCTCGAAGTCCCTGAAGTCGTGGGCGGGCGTGATCTTGACCGCGCCGGTGCCGAACTCGGGATCGACGTCGGGATCCGCGATGACCGGAATGCGCCGGCCGACCAGCGGCAGGATCACGTGTTTGCCGATCAGGTCGCGATAGCGCGGATCCTCGGGGTGCACCGCTACCGCCGTATCGCCGAGCATGGTCTCGGGACGGGTGGTGGCCACCACCATGTAGCGCCCCTCCTCGCCCTCGACGGGATAGCGGATGTACCAGAGGTGGCCCTCCACCTCCTTCGGCTGGGCCTCGAGATCGGAAAGCGCGGTGCGCAGCTTCGGATCCCAGTTGACGAGCCGCTTGTCGCGGTAGATGAGCCCCTCCCTGTAGAGGCGCACGAAGGCTTCGAGCACCGCCTTCGAGAGCCCCTCGTCGAGGGTGAAGCGCTCGCGCGTCCAGTCGGGTGAGGCGCCGAGGCGGCGGAGCTGGCGCACGATCTGCCCGCCGGATTCCTCCTTCCACTTCCACACCTCGGCGAGGAAGGCCTCGCGCCCCAGGCTGCGGCGGTCCTTCCCCTCGGCCGCGAGCTTGCGCTCCACCACCATCTGGGTGGCGATGCCGGCGTGGTCCGTGCCGGGCTGCCAGAGGGTCTCGCGCCCGCGCATGCGGTGGAAGCGGATCAGCGTGTCCTGGAGGGTGAAGGTGAGGGCGTGGCCCATGTGCAGGCTGCCGGTGACGTTGGGCGGCGGCATCATGATGCAGTACGGCACCGCACCGGGCCGCGGCTGCGGCCGGAAGGCGCCGGAGCCCTCCCATTCGGCGTAGATCCGCTCCTCGACGTCCTCGGGTCGGTAGGTCTTCTCGAGCATGGAGGAAAGCCGCCTTCGCAGGTGCAACACCGGACGTGGCCGCGCAGGGGTTTGGGGGCGCCCGCAGCGGGCGTCAAGCGGAGGTGCCGCCGCCCGCCTCCGCCTCCTCGCGGTCGAACACGCGGCGCCCGTCGACGAAGGTGCACCGCACACGACCACGGAAGGTCCGTCCCTCGAAGGGGGTGTTGCGCGAGAGCGAGCGCAGCCCCGCCTCGGTCACCGTCCACGCCTCGTCGGGATCGAACAGCACGAAGTCGGCCGGCCGGCCCGGTGCGAGGGTGCCGGCCTCGAGACCGAGGATGCGCGCCGGTGCGGTCGAGGTGGCCTCGATCAGCCGCGAAAGCGGCAGACGTCCGGCGTGGACCAGCTCCAGCCCGGCGGCGAGCAGCGTCTCGAGCCCCACCACGCCGAAGGCCGCCTGCTCGAAGGGCAGCCGCTTGCTGTCCTGGTCCTGCGGGCAGTGATCGCTGGTCACCGCGTCCACCGTGCCGTCGGCCAGGGCCGCGGCGAGCGCCTCCAGATCCTCTTCGGTGCGGAGCGGCGGCGAGACCTTGGCGTAGGTGCGGTAGCCCTCGACCTCGGCCTCGGTGAGCAGCAGGTGGTGGGGGGTGACGTCGCAGCTCACCGCCACCCCGCGGTCCTTGGCCCGGCGGATCACCTCGATGGCCTCGGCGGTGGTGACGTGGGCCACGTGCAGCCGCCCGCCCGTCGCCTCGGCGAGGCGCACGCAGCGCTCCACCCAGATGGCCTCGGCGCAGCGCGGGATGCCGGGAAGGCCCAGGCGGATCGCCGTCCAGCCCTCGTTCATCACGCCGCCGTCGGCGAGGAACGGGTCCTCGGGATGCTCCATCACCAGCCCGCCGAAGGCGCTGGCATAGGCGAGCGCGCGATGCAGGAGCCGGGTGTCGGCGTGGGCCCGGTTGCCGTCGGTGAAACCCACCGCCCCCGCCTCGTGCAGGAGACGCAGCTCGGCCAGCTGCTCGCCGGCGCATCCCCGCGTGAGCGCCGCCCAGGGGAACACCTTGACCGAGCGCAGGCGCCGCGCCCGGCGGGCGACGGACTCCAGCATGGCCGGGTCGTCGAGGGGCGGCTCGGTGTCGGGCAGCATGGCGAAGGCGGTGATCCCGCCCGCGGCCGCGGCGGCCACGGCGCTGTCCATGCGCTCCTTGTGCTCGGCACCCGGCTCGCCCACCACGACGCGCAGGTCCACAAGCCCCGGTGCCAGCACGAGGCCGCGCGCATCGAGCACCTCGCAGCGCTCGGGCAGGGCCCCGGCGGTGATGTGCAGGCCGCAGTCGAGGATGCGGCCGCCGTCGACGAGGATGCCGCCGGGCCCGTCGATTCCGCGCGAAGGATCGACCAGGCGGGCACCGATTACGGCGAGCGGCCGCCGGCTCATGCCCCGGCCCTCCGCGCGCGGGTGAGCGCGTCGAGGCAGGCCATGCGCACCGCCACGCCCATCTCCACCTGGTCGAGGATGGCGCTCCTGTGGATGTCGTCCGCCACCACCCCGTCGATCTCGATGCCGCGGTTCATGGGACCGGGATGCATGACCAGCACGTCGGGCTTCGTCACCTCCAGCTGGCGGTAGGTGAGGCCGTAGAAGTGGAAGTACTCGCGGGTGGAAGGGACGAAGCTGCCGCGCATGCGCTCGGTCTGGAGACGCAGCATCATGACGATGTCCGCATCCCGCAGGCCCTCGCGCATGTCGTGGTAGACCTCGACGCCGTAGGCGGCGAAGGTGCGCGGCAGCAGCGTCGGCGGGCCCACGAGCCGCACCCGGGCGCCGAGACGGGTGAGCAGCAGGATGTTGGAGCGCGCCACCCGCGAGTGCAGCAGATCGCCGCAGATGGCCACCGTCAGCCCCTCGATGCGGCCCTTGCGGCGGCGGATGGTGAGGGCGTCGAGCAGGGCCTGGGTGGGATGCTCGTGGCGCCCGTCGCCGCCGTTGATCACCGCGCAGCGCACGTGGCGGGCGAGCAGCTCCACCGCGCCCGAATCGGCGTGGCGCACCACCAGCACGTCCGGGTGCATGGCGTTCAGGGTCATGGCGGTGTCGATCAGGGTCTCGCCCTTGCGGATGGCCGAGGTGGACACGGACATGTTGACCACGTCGGCGCCGAGCCGCTTGCCGGCCAGCTCGAAGGAGGTGCGGGTGCGGGTGGAGCTCTCGAAGAACAGATTGATCTGGGTGAGGCCGCGCAGCAGCGAGAGCTTCTTCTCGGGGCGCCGGTTGAGCTCGACGTAGCCGTCGGCGAGATCGAGCAGGAACAGCACGTCCTCGCGCGAGAGCTGCTCGATCCCCAGCAGGTGGCGGTGGGCGAAGGGGCGGGTGTCGGGCCGCATGGAGGTTCGCCGCATCTCGGGCGGCCCCGCTCTAGCCCGGAGCCGGACGCCCCACAAGGGCGGCGGGAGACGCGCGCGGCTTAACGGACCGTTCACCGGATCGTGCTGGAATGGGACCCGGTGAGGCGGACCGGAGCCCCCATGGCGCAGCAGCTCGAGGCGACGGCGGAAGCTCCCCCCGCACGCGGCCTGCCCGTCGCGCGCGCATCGGCCATCGCGGCGCGGCTGCGGGAGTTCGGACCCGGGCGCATCCTCGCGCTCGGCACCGTGCTGATCGCGCTCGTGGCCCTCGCGGGCTTCGCCGCGATGCAGTTCCTCGCACCGCGCTACACCCTGCTCTTCGGCGGCCTGCCGCCGGCGGACGTCGCCCGCATCGCCGAGCGCCTCGCGGCCATGAAGGTGCCCTACGAGATCCCGCCCTCGGGCGATGCCGTGCTGGTCCCCGAGGACGAGGTCTCGCGGGTGCGGATGGCGCTCGCCCAGGAGGGCATGCCCATGGGGCAGGTGGTGGGCTGGGAGCTGTTCGACCGCACGAGCCCCTTCACCACCACCGACTTCCTCGCCGACGTCCAGGTACGCCGGGCCCTCGAGGGAGAGCTCGCCCGCACCATAGCGGCGCTCGACGCGGTGCGGAGCGCGCGGGTCCACGTGGTGCGGCCGCCGCGGCGGCTGTTCGCCCGCGAACAGGAGCCGCCGAGCGCCGCGGTGATGCTGGAGCTGGCCGCCGGCCGCACGCTGGACCGCCAGCAGGTGAAGGCGATCCGCGAGCTGGTGGCGGCGGCGGTGCCGGGCCTCGAGCCCGGGCGCGTCACGGTGACCGACGACCGCGGCCGGCTGCTCGCGCGCATGGAGGACGACGCCGGCGTCGCGATGCTCGACGAGACCGAGGACTACCGGCGGGCGCTGGAAGCGCGGCTGCAGGAGAAGATCGTCGCTCTGCTGGAGCGCACCCTCGGCCCCGGCCGCGTGGCGGCGCAGGTCACGGCCGAGCTCGACTTCGCCGAGCGCACCACCACCGAGGAGATCTACGATCCCGAGGCGCGGGCGGTGCGCTCGAGCCGCACGGTGGAGGAGACCACCGACCGGCGCGAGAGCGGCGGCGAGGGGGCGGTGACCGCCTCGGCCAATCTGCCGGGCTCGCCGCCGGCCGGGGCCGGCTCGCAGGCGAGCGAGCGCACCGGCCGCACCGAGGAGACGGTCAACTACGAGGTCTCGCGCACGGTGCGCAGCGCCCGCGCCCGCACCCCCCAGCTGCGCCGGCTGTCGGTGGCGGTGCAGGTCGACGGGCACTGGCAGGACGACGGCAGCGGCAACCGGACCTTCGAGCCGCTCTCGAAGGAGGAGATCGCCCAGCTCGAGGCGCTGGTGCGCAGCGCCGTGGGCATCGACGAGGAGCGCGGCGACCGCCTCGAGATCGTGAGCCGCCCCTTCGTCGCCGCCCAAGCCGCGGTGGCGGAGCCGGACCCGATCGCCACGCTCGTCGCCGACCACGGCCCGCTCGCCATGCGCCTGCTGTGGGCGCTGGTGGCACTGGCGGCGGTGCTCTTCGGCCTGCGGCCGCTGTTGCGCCGGCTGCTGCCGCCGCCCGAGGGAGCCGTGCTCGAGAGCGAGGGCACGCGCGTGGTGGTGGGATCCGACGGCCGTCCGCTGCTGGTGCACGTCCCCTCCGGCATCACCGTCACCGTCGACGCCGCGGGTCGGCCCGTGCTCGTGCGGCCGGAAGGTCCGCAGCCGCTGCCGGCTCCCGGCGAGGCCGGAACGCCGCAGCCGGAGGAGGCGGCACCGCCCGCGAAGGAGGACGAGCCGGAACGGGAGGACGTCCACGAGCTGGTCTCGCTCGCCAACGTCGAGGGCAAGGTCAAGGCCAAGCTCATGAGCGACGTTCTCCGGATCGTCGAGGAATACCCGCAGGAGACGGTCCGGGTGCTGCGCGAGTGGCTGCACGAGAAGGAGCGCTGAACCGTGCCGCGCGTCCAGCTTCCCGCCCAGAACACCCGCAGACTCGCCGGTCCGGAGAAGGCGGCCATCTTCATGCTCGCCGTGGGCGACGAGCACGCGGCGCGGCTGTTCCGGCTCCTCGATCTCGACGAGGTCAAGGAGCTCTCCCAGACCATGGCCGTCCTCGGCAGGGTGGACAGCGCCGTGGTCGAACAGGTGATGAGCGAGTTCGGCGAGGCGCTCGCGGCCACCGGCGGCGTCTTCGGCGGCTTCGAGATCACCGAGAAGCTGCTGCGCAGGGTCCTCGATCCGGAGACGGTCGAGCTCATCATGCAGGAGATCCGCGGCCCGGCCGGCCGCACCGTTTGGGAGAAGCTCGGCAACGTGCACGAGGCCGTGCTGGCCTCCTATCTGCGCAACGAATACCCGCAGACGGTGGCGGTGATCCTCTCGCGCATCGATCCGGCCCACGCCGCCCGCGTCCTCTCCCACTTCCCCGACGAATTCGCCATCGAGGTCATCCTGCGGATGATCGACATGGACATCGTGCAGAAGGAGATCGTCTCGGACATCGAGGAGACACTGCGCACCGAGTTCATCACCAACCTTTCGCGCTCCGCCCAGAAGGACAACTTCGAGATGGTCGTGGAGATCTTCAACAACCTCGACACGTCCACCGAGGCGCGGTTCATGGCGCTGCTGGAAGAGCGCAACCGCGAGGCGGCGGACCGCGTGCGCTCGCTCATGTTCACCTTCGAGGACCTGCGCAAGCTCGATTCGAGCGGCATCCAGACCCTCATCCGCAACGCCGGCAACGACCGCATCGCGCTGGCTCTCAAGGGGGCGAGCGAGGAGCTGCGCAAGCTCTTCTTCGACAACATGTCCGAGCGCGCGGCCAAGATCCTGCGCGAGGAGATGGCCGCCATGGGACCGGTGCGGCTGCGCGACGTCGAGGAAGCCCAGCAGTACCTGGTCAATCTCGCCAAGGAGCTGGCCGCGAACGGCGAGATCGTGCTGCTGGACGGCAAGGAAGACGAGCTGGTCTACTGACGGGGACCGCAGGTGTCCGCGCTGCCCTTCGAAGCCGGTCTCGACCTCGTCCGCCACGGCCGCCGGGGCGGCGCCGCGACCTGGAAACCGCCGTCCCTGGACGCACCCGATCCGCCCCCGGGGCCCGAGCACGGTCCCTCCCTCGCCGAGCGGCGGCTGCTGTTCGACGAGGACCAGCTCGCCCGCGCCCTCGCGGCGGTCTGCACGCGTCAGCGGCGCGAACTCGAGGCCGCTTTCGCCGCCGAACAGCAACGCCGGCTCGCGGCGGCGGTGGAGGCCGTCCACGCCGCTCTCGGCCGCGCCCTCGGAAGTCTCGCCGCCGCGCTCGCCGAAGGCCGCGGCGCGGTCCGCGACATCCTGGAGACCGCGCTGCGCAGGGTGGTCCCGAGCCTGCTCGAGCGCGTGGAGGAGACGGAGGTGCGGCGCGTGCTCGACGACTGGAGCCGGCGCGTCCTGCCCGAAGAGGGCCTGATCGTGCGGGTGCGGCCCGAGGTGCGCGACGCCCTCGCCGCGGCGCCGCCGGGGAGCGCGCGCGACCTGCGCCTCGAATTCGTGGCGGATCCCGCGCTGCCGCCCGGCGGAGTGGTGCTGGAACTGCCCGACGGACGCGCGCGCCACGACCCCTCGCGGATGGTGGAGGAGCTCGCGGCCGCGCTGGGCGCCCTCCTCGGCGGAGGGGACGGTGCGGCCGCCACCATCGCGGAGCGTGACAGCCTGGAGGAGCGAGCGACGTGAGCGACACCTTCGAACCCGCCGGTCCCGCCGCCCAAGCGGCCGGCGAATCCGCCGGCGAGGCGTCCTCCGCCCGGCGGCGGGAGGACTCCTCCGCCCGCCAGCTCTCGGCCGTCTACGACGTGCCGGTGACGGTGACCGCCGTGCTGGGCAAGGCGGTGATGCCCATCGGCCAGCTGCTGCGGCTGGGACGCGGCGCCGTGGTGGAGCTCGACCGCAAGGTGGGCGAGCCCATCGACATCTACGTCAACAACCGCCTGGTGGCGCGCGGCGAAGTGCTGCTGGTGGACGACCATCTCGGCATCACGATGACCGAGATCGTCAAGAGCGAAGGCTGATGACCGCCGTCCGCCCGTTTACCACCGGCCTCGCGGGGGGTGCCGCGACGCTGGTCGTGGTGGCCGCGGCGGCGTTGGGCGGGGTTGGTGCGGGAGGCCTGTTCGACCCGGCAGCGCTGCTCCTCGTGGTGGCCGGGACCTGCACCGTCACCCTCGCCGCGGCGGATCCGGCGGAGGTGGCGGGGGTGCTGGCATGGCTGCGCACGGCTCCGGCCTCGCTGCCGCCGGCGGATCCGGCCGGCCGTGTCCGGGAGCTCGCGGCCCTGCTCGCCCATCTGCGCCGCAGGCCACCGCGCGAGCTCGAGGCCGAGGCGAGGCGTCTTCCCGCCCGTTCGGTCCTCGCCCAGGGCCTGTTGCTGATGCTGGAGGGGCGCGAGCCCGCCGAGCTCGGACGGCTCCTGGAGGTGGCGGTGGAGGCGGCCGGACGCGCCGCCGAGAGCGCGTCGGCGCTGGCCGCCC
>BEIP01000020.1 GCA_002898955.1 bacterium HR39
GCCCGAGTTCGTCGAGAAGGTGATCGCCCGCGAGCGGCCCGATGCCCTGCTGCCCACCATGGGCGGCCAGACCGCCCTCAACGTGGCGCGTGAGCTGGCCGTCTCCGGCGTGCTGGACCGCTGGGGC
The DNA here is from genome assembly GCA_002898955.1 of bacterium HR39. Taxonomy (GTDB): domain Bacteria; phylum Pseudomonadota; class Alphaproteobacteria; order Geminicoccales; family Geminicoccaceae; genus HRBIN39. The sequence continues at coordinate 128 of BEIP01000020.1, forward strand.
TGCGAGCTGATCGGTGCCAGGCTCGAGGCCATCGAGAAGGCGGAGGACCGCGAGAAGTTCCGCGATGCCATGCGGAAGATCGGCCTCGAGGTGCCGAAGAGCGCCGTGGCGCGGAGCATGGAGGAGGCGCGCGCGGCCCTCGCGGTGACCGGCCTTCCGGCCATCGTCCGCCCCTCCTACACCCTGGGCGGCACCGGCGGCGGTGTGGCCTACAACGTCGAGGAGTTCGAGGAGATCGCCCGCGCCGGCCTCGACGCCTCGCCCATCCACGAGATCCTCGTGGAGGAGTCGGTGCTGGGGTGGAAGGAGTTCGAGATGGAGGTGGTCCGCGACCGTGCGGACAACTGCATCATCGTCTGCTCCATCGAGAACCTCGACCCCATGGGCGTGCACACGGGCGATTCCATCACCATCGCCCCGGCGCTGACGCTGACCGATCGCGAATACCAGCGCATGCGCGACGCCTCCATCGCCGTGCTGCGCGAGATCGGCGTGGACACCGGCGGCTCCAACGTGCAGTTCGCCATCGATCCGAAGAGCGGGCGCATGGTGGTGATCGAGATGAACCCGCGCGTCTCCCGCTCCTCGGCGCTGGCCTCCAAGGCGACGGGCTTCCCCATCGCCAAGGTCGCCGCCCGGCTCGCGGTCGGCTACACGCTGGACGAGATCCTCAACGACATCACCGGCGTCACCCCCGCCTCCTTCGAGCCCTCCATCGACTACGTCGTGGTCAAGATGCCGCGCTTCGCCTTCGAGAAGTTCCCCGAGACGGAGCCGGTGCTGACCACCTCGATGAAGTCGGTGGGCGAGGTGATGGCCATCGGCCGCTCCTTCCAGGAGGCGCTGCAGAAGGCGCTGCGCGGTCTGGAGACGGGGCTTTCCGGCCTCGACGAGATCGACCCGCCGGGGGCGGAAGAGGACCGCAGGGCGGCGCTCGAGGCCGCGCTTGCGAGGCCCACACCCGACCGGCTGCGGCTCGTCGCCCAGGCCTTCCGCGAGGGCGTGGAGCTCCCGCGCATCCACGAGCTCACCGCCTACGATCCGTGGTTCCTCGAGCGCATCCGCGAGCTCGTGGAGATCGAGGAGGCGCTGAGCCGCGAGGGCCTGCCGCGGGACGCCGAGGAACTGCGCCGGCTCAAGGCGCTCGGCTTCTCCGACCGGCGCCTCGCACGGCTCGCCGGGCTCACCGAAGAGGAGGTGCGCGCGCATCGCCGCCGGCTCGGCGTGGTGCCCGTCTACAAGCGGGTGGACACCTGTGCGGCCGAGTTCCCCTCCCGCACCGCCTACATGTACGGCACCTACGAATTCCCGGCACTGGCGGGCGAGCCGCCCGAGGACGAGGCGGAACCGTCGGATCGCGACAAGGTGATCATCCTCGGCGGCGGACCCAACCGCATCGGCCAGGGCATCGAGTTCGACTACTGCTGCGTGCACGCCGCCTTCGCCCTGCGCGAGGCCGGCATCGAGACCGTCATGGTCAACTGCAACCCCGAGACGGTCTCCACCGACCCCGACACCTCGGACCGGCTCTACTTCGAGCCGCTCACCGCGGAGGACGTGCTGGAGATCTGCCGGGTGGAGGCCTCGCGCGGCCGTCTGCTCGGGGTGATCGTCCAGCTCGGCGGCCAGACGCCGCTCAAGCTGTGCCGGGCGCTCGAGCGCGAGGGCGTGCCCATCCTCGGCACCTCGCCCGATTCCATCGACCTCGCCGAGGACCGCGACCGCTTCCAGCGCCTTTTGCGCGAGCTGGAGCTGCGCCAGCCGGAGAGCGACGTGGCCTACACCCTCGAGGAGGCCCTCGCCAGGGTGGAGCGCATCGGCCTGCCGGTGCTCATCCGCCCCTCCTACGTGCTGGGCGGGCGGGCCATGCGCATCGTCTCCAGCCTCGAGGAGCTGCGCGAGTTCTTCGCGGAGGCGGCGGCGGCCTCGGAGTACGGGCCGGTGCTGATCGACCGCTATCTGCAGGACGCCACGGAAGTGGACGTCGACGTGGTGGCCGACGCCGGGGGCATCTACGTGGCCGGCATCATGGAGCACATCGAGGAGGCCGGCATCCACTCGGGCGATTCCGCCTGCTCGCTGCCGCCCTTCTCCCTGCCGGCGGAGCTGCGCGCCGAGATCGCCCGTCAGGCGCGGCTGCTCGCACGCGCGCTCGACGTGCGCGGGCTCATGAACGTGCAGATGGCCATCAAGGACGGCATCGTGTACGTCCTCGAGGTGAATCCGCGGGCGAGCCGCACCGTGCCCTTCGTCGCCAAGGCGACGGGCGTGCCGGTGGCGAAGATCGCCACGCGGGTGATGGCCGGCGAGCCGCTCGCCGGCTTCGGGCTGATGGAGCGCGAGCTGCCGCACATGGCCGTCAAGGAGGCGGTGTTCCCCTTCAACCGCTTCCCCGGCGTGGACCTCATCCTCGGGCCGGAGATGAAGTCGACGGGCGAGGTGATGGGGCTGGATCGCGACTTCGGCGCCGCCTTCCTCAAGTCGCAGATCGCCGCCGGCAACCGGCTGCCCGCCTCGGGCACCGTCTTCCTGTCGGTGCGCGACGCCGACAAGCCGGCCCTCGTCGAGATCGCCCGCGAGCTCGCGCGGCTGGGCTACCGGCTGGTCGCCACCTCCGGCACCGCCGGGTACCTGCGCGAACACGGTCTCGAGGTCGAGACGGTGTTCAAGGTCCACGAGGGACGGCGGCCGCACGTGGTCGACCGCCTGAAGAACCGCGAGATCGACCTCGTGGTCAACACCGTCGAGGGCGGCAAGGCGATGCGGGACTCCTACTCGCTGCGCCGCACCACCCTGCAGATGGGCATTCCCTACTACACCACCATCGCCGGGGCGCGGGCCATGGTGCGGGCGCTCGCACGGCTGCGCGAGGGCGGGATCGGGGTGGCCCCGTTGCAATCCTACTATGCTGCGATAGACTCGGTGCCGAATCCGTGAGCCGCCCGCGCCGGCGGGCGGTGTTTTCCGCACATCCAGAGAAGAAGTGACCGGCCATGTCCAACCGCATCCCGATGACGCCGGAAGGCTACGCACGTCTCCAGGAAGAGCTCAGGCGCCTGAAGACGGAGGAGCGTCCGGCCATCATCAAGGCGATCGCCGAAGCGCGCGCCCACGGCGACCTTTCGGAGAACGCCGAATACCACGCGGCGCGCGAACGCCAGAGCTTCATCGAGGGCCGGGTGCGCGAACTCGAGGACAAGCTGGCGCGGGCCGAGGTGATCGACGCGCGCCGCTTCGCCGGCGAGGAAAAGATCATGTTCGGCGCCACGGTGCGCCTCGTCGACGAGGACACCGACGAGGAGGTGACCTATCGCATCGTCGGCCCGGAGGAGGCGGACATTGCGCAGGGGCTGATCTCGGTACAGTCTCCCGTCGCGCGGGCGCTCCTGGGCCGGCGCGCGGGCGATCGGGTCGAGGTGCAGACGCCGCGCGGGGTCCGTCACTTCGAGATCATCGAGGTCCTCTACGTCTGAGCCAGGGAGGTCGCTCATGTCCGCACCCCGCCACGTGCGCCTGCTGATCCTCGGATCGGGGCCGGCGGGCTATACGGCCGCCATCTACGCCGGGCGTGCCATGCTGCGGCCGGTGGTGATCCAGGGCCTGCAGCGGGGCGGCCAGCTCACCATCACCACCGACGTGGAGAACTATCCGGGCTTCGCCGAGCCGATCCAGGGCCCTTGGCTCATGGAGCAGATGGCGAAGCAGGCGGAGCGCTGCGGCGCGGAGCTGGTCTTCGACGTGGCCACCCGGGTGGATCTCGGCACCCGGCCCTTCGTGGTGGAGACGGACGGCGGCCGGGTGTTCACCTGCGACGCGCTGATCGTCGCCACCGGCGCGACCGCCCGCTGGCTCGGGCTCGAGAGCGAGCGCAAGTTCATGGGCCATGGCGTGTCGGCCTGCGCCACCTGTGACGGCTTCTTCTTCCGCGGCAGGCCGGTGGCGGTGGTGGGCGGCGGCAACACCGCCGTCGAGGAGGCGCTCTATCTTGCCCAGATGTGCGAGAAGGTGACCCTCATCCACCGCCGCGATGCGCTGCGGGCGGAAAAGGTCCTGCAGGAGCGGCTCTTCCGCAACCCCAAGATCGAGGTGCTGTGGAACCACGTGGTGGACGAGATCCTCGGCGAGGAGGAGCCGACGCCCCACGTCACCGGCGTGCGCGTGCGCGACGTGAAGACCGGCGAGACGCACGTGCTGCCGGTCGAGGGCGTGTTCGTCGCCATCGGCCACGAGCCGGCCACCCAGCTCTTCCGCGGCCAGCTCGAGATGGACGAGCAGGGCTACATCGTCACCGCCTGCGATTCCACCCGCACCAGCGTGCCGGGCGTCTTCGCCGCGGGCGACGTGCAGGACAGGGTCTTTCGCCAGGCCGTCACAGCCGCCGGCACCGGCTGCATGGCGGCCCTCGAGGCGGAGCGCTATCTCGCCGGACTGGAGACGCCGGCCAGCGCCTGAGCCCGCGCGCATGAACGACGAGCTGCACTGGGACCGCCTGCGCGTCTTCCTCGCTGTGGCCGAGGCGGGCAGCTTCACCCGCGCGGCGGAGCGGCTGGGGCTGAGTCAGTCGGCGGTCTCGCGCCAGATCGGCGCCCTCGAGGAGGAACTCGGCACCATCCTCTTCCACCGCCACGCCCGCGGGCTGGTGCTGACGGAGCAGGGCGAGGTGCTGCTGCAGGCGGCGCGGGAGATGGCCGAGCGGATCAACCGGGCGCAGGCGCTGCTCTCGGAGAGCCGCGAGCGCCCCGCCGGTCACATCCGCGTCAACACCACCGTCGGGCTCGGGACCATCTGGCTCACCTCGCATCTGGCCGAGTTCTGCGACCTTTACCCCGAGATCACCATCTCGCTGCTGGTCACCGACGTCGACCTCGACCTGACGCTGCGGGAAGCGGACGTGGCCATCCGCCTCAGCCGGCCCCGCCATCCCGATCTGGTGGCGCGGCGGCTGATGACCGGCCACACCCACATCTACGGCTCCACCGACTATCTCGACCGCTTCGGCCGGCCGAGCCATCCCGACGATCTCGACCGCCACCGCCTCGTGGCCAACGGCGAGGGGCCCACGTTCGTCCCCACGCCCAGCCTCAACTGGGTGCTGGTCGCCGGCCGCGATCCCGACGATCCGCGCCCGCCGCGGCGGGCGACCCTCACCGTCAACAACGTCTACGGCATGCTGCGCGCCGCCGAGCGCGGCGTCGGGCTGGCCTCGCTGCCCGACTATCTCGCGCATACCAGCTTCCGGCTGGAACGGGTGCTGCCGGAGCTCGAGGGGCCGACCTTCACCGCCTACTTCATCTACCCGAGCGAGTTGCGCCACAGCAAGCGCATCGCCGTCTTCCGCGACTTCCTGCTGGAGAAGGTGGCCCAGCAGTCGGTGCGGTGAGCGGGGCCACCCGGCGCCCCACGTCCGCCGGATCGGCCGCCTGCGGCGAAGTCCGCTGCGGCGGGGGCTCTCCCCGTCGGAGCGGATCACGATCGCGCCGTCGGATCGCCGACTGCCGATCGGATCCGTCCGGCCGGATCGGCGGACGGACCGTCGGCGGTGGAGCCGGCCCGGCTCACTCCCACTCGATGGTGCCGGGCGGTTTGCTGGTGACGTCGTAGACCACCCGGTTGATGCCGCGCACCTCGTTGACGATGCGCGTGGCGACGCGGGCGAGGAAGGCGGGATCGAAGGGATAGACGTCGGCGGTCATGCCGTCCTCGCTCACCACCGCCCGCAGCGCGCAGGCCATCTCGTAGGTGCGCGCATCCCCCATCACCCCGACGGTGTGCACCGGCAGCAGCACGGCGAAGGCCTGCCAGATGGCGTCGTACAGCCCCGCGGCGCGGATCTCCTCGAGGAAGATGCGGTCCGCCTCCTGCAGCACCGCCACCCGCTGCGGCGTCACCTCGCCGAGGATCCGCACCGCGAGCCCCGGACCGGGGAAGGGATGGCGCTTCACGAAGGCCTCGGGCAGGCCGATCTCGCGCCCCAGTTCGCGCACCTCGTCCTTGAACAGCTCGCGCAGCGGCTCCACCAGCGCAAGACGCATGCGCTCCGGCAGCCCGCCCACATTGTGATGGGTCTTGATGGTGGCGCTGGGGCCGCGGAAGGACACGCTCTCGATCACGTCGGGATAGAGCGTCCCCTGGGCGAGGAAGTCGGCACCGCCCAGCTTCTCCGCCTCGCGCTCGAAGATCTCGACGAAGGTCTCGCCGATGATCTTCCGCTTGCGCTCGGGATCGGTGACCCCCTTCAGCCGCTCGAAGAAGACCGGCCCGGCCTCCACGTGGACGAGCGGGATGTCGAAGTGGTCGCGGAACAGCGAGACGACCTCGCGCGCCTCGTCCTTGCGCAGCAGCCCCGTGTCCACGAAGATGCAGGTGAGCTGCTCGCCCACCGCCTCGTGCACCAGCAGCGCGGTGACGGCCGAGTCGACGCCGCCCGAAAGCCCGCAGACGACCCGTCCGCTTCCGACCTGCTCGCGGATGCGCCGCACCGCCTCCTCGCGGAAGGCGCTCATCGACCAGTCGCCGGCAAGCCGCGCGATGCGGAAGCAGAAGTTCTCGAAGATCTCCTTGCCGATGGGCGTGTGCACCACCTCGGGGTGGAACTGGACGCCGTAGAAGCGCCGCGCCTCGTCCGCCACCGCGGCGAAGGGCGAACCCTCGGAGCGGGCCACCGGCCCGAAGCCGGGGGGCAGCTCCTCCACCCGGTCCCCGTGGCTCATCCACACCACCGCCCGCCCGCCCACGCGCAGGATGCCGTCGAACAGATGGGACTCCCGCAGGAGTTCGATCTGGGCCCGGCCGAACTCGCGCACCGTCGCCGGCACCACCCGCCCGCCGAGCTGGGCGCACATGGTCTGCATCCCGTAGCAGATGCCGAGCACCGGAACGCCCAGTCCGAACACCGCATCGGGCGCGCGGGGCGCCTCGCCCGCGGTGACGCTGGCGGGACCTCCCGAGAGCACCACCGCATCCGGCGCGAAGGCGCGCACGAAGGCGTCGTCGACGGTGCAGGGGTGGATCTCGCAGTACACCCGCAGCTCGCGCAGGCGGCGGGCGATGAGCTGCGTGGTCTGGGAGCCGAAGTCGAGGACGAGCACGCGTTCGGTCATGGGCGGGCCGATCCGTGGTGTCGGTATGTCGCGGCAGTGCCATGCAGAGATCGTGGCCCGGCCTGCGCGTGTCGAGATCTGGACGGCGGTACGGCCCCTCCCATCTCCCGCGCGATCCGGCGTGGGGTGTGGTGATGCGCGGGCCGCGGCTCTCCGATCCGGTGGTCCTCGGCAATGCGGCGGCCGCGGGGAGCACGCTCGCCTGGGTGCTGGCCTTTCCTGTCACGGAGCTGCTGCTCGCCGGCTGGGATCCGCTGGCCCTCGCCGCGGTCCGCCTGCTCGGCGCGGGGCTCCTGCTCTCCGGCCTCCTCTCCCTGTCCTGGCGCCGGCGCGAGCTGCGCTGGGTGCCGTGGGGGCGGGTGCTGCAGGTGGGCGGGATCGGCATCGGCATCTCCGCCTTCACCCTGGTGCTCGGCCAGCACTGGTCGGGACCGGTCACCGCGGCCATCGTCGCCACCACCACGCCGGCGCTCTCGGTGCTCTACCACTGGTGGACGGACGGCGAACGCCCGCGACCCCACATGCTGGCCGGCGTGGTGCTGTCGGTGGCCGGCGCGATCCTCGCCTCGGTTCGTCCCTTCGGGGGCGATCCGGGCCTGCGCGGCGGCGAGCCGCTGCTGCTCACCGCCTTCCTGTGGGTGTGGTACTCGCGGGCCAGCATGGTGCACCTGCCGGGCCTCTCCGACCTCTCCCGCGCCGCCCTCGCCACCGTGGCCGGCGGCCTCGTGCTGGTGCTGATCGTCGGCCTCGCCACCCTCGCCGGAATCGGACCGCTGCGGGTGGAATGGTCCGTCGCGCGGCTCGGGCAGCTCGCGCTGCTGGTGGTCGCGGTGGCGGCATCGGGCGGGCTGTGGATGCCGGCGGTGCGCCTGCTCGGCGTCACCCTCGCCTCCATGCACCTCAACCTGGCGCCGCTGTACGTGATCCTCCTGAGCCTGCCGGTCGGGGTCCATCCCACGCCCGGTCAGATCGCCGGTGCGCTGCTGGTGGTGGCGGGCACCACCCTCGCCCAGTGGCCGCGGCCGCGCGAGGAACCGGCCGAAGCGGAGCCGGCCGAAGAGGAGCGCCGCGCCGCCTGAGGGGCTTTGCGCAGAGCCGACGGGGCGGCCCTTCAGGCCGCCCCGCGGTAGAGCGAAGGGGGGAACTGGAGCGAAGGGAGGAAAAGGGGTCAGTCGCGGCGCTGGCCGAGGAGCTGCAGCAGCATCATGAACAGGTTGATGAAGTCGAGGTACAGCCGCAGCGCGCCCATGATCGCCTTGCGGGTGGCCACCTCGGGAGCGTCGTACTCGTAGTACTCTTCCTTGATGGCCTGGGTGTCGTAGGCAGTGAGGCCGGTGAACACCAGCACGCCGACGATGGACACGACGAACTGGAGCATCGTGCTGCCGACGAAGAGGTTCACCAGCGAGGCGATGACGATGCCGATCAGCCCCATGAACAGGAAGCTGCCCCAGGCCGACAGGTCGCGCTTCGTGGTGTAGCCGTAGAGGCTCATCGCCCCGAAGGTGGCGGCGGTGATGAAGAACACCCGTGCGATGCTGGTGCCGGCGAACGCGAGGAAGATGCTCGCCATGGACAGTCCCATGACCACGGCGAACAGCCAGAAGGTCACCTGCGCCGCGGTGGGGCTCAGGGCGTGGATGCGGGCGCTCAGGAAGAAGACGAACCCGAGCGGCGCCAGCATCACCACCCAGGCGAGCGGCGTGCCGAAGAGGAGCTGCACCATGGCCGTGCTGCTGGCCGTCACCCAGGCGGTGAGCCCGGTGATGGCGAGCGCGAGGGCCATGTAGTTGTACACCGAGAGCATGTAGCTGCGCAGGCCCTCGTCGATCTCGAGCCCGCGCGCCCGCGCCACGGCGATGCGTGGATCGAGGCGATGGTCCATCTCCGTCCCTCCTGGTCCGCGAGACCCCGTTTCCGTCCTCCGCATATGCCGGAGCCGGACCTCCGTTCAAGCGCCGCGCACGCCGCCGCGGCCGTGCGGACGGCGCACCTTGCGAAGATTTCACGAAGCCGCAAGTCCGCCGCAAAGGCCGCCCGGCGCTTGCCGGCCGACCGCGCCGGCGACATCTCGCCGGACGGTGGAGACGGACGTGCCCATGGATCGCCCGCGCATCGGCATCACGCTCGATTCCGAAGAGGGCGGCGGCTGGTCGGCCCTGCCCTTCTACGCCATCCGCCGCAACTACGTGGAGGCGGTGAGCGCGGCCGGCGGCCTGCCGCTCGTGCTGCCCCACGAGGTGGAGCTGGCGGGGCACTATGTGGAGCTGCTCGACGGGCTGGTGATCACGGGCGGCGCCTTCGACATCGACCCGGCCCTGTGGGGGGCGACGGAGCGCCATCCC
>BEIP01000021.1 GCA_002898955.1 bacterium HR39
CGCGAGACCTTCTCGCTCGCCATCGCCGTCCAGAACCTCGCCTGGGGCCTGTTCCAGCCGGTGGCCGGAGCGCTGGGCGACCGCTTCGGGCCCGCCGCCACCATGGCCGTCTCCGCCCTGGTCTTCGCCGCCGGCGCCGTGCTGGCCGGGCTCGCGGATTCGCCCCCGCTCTTCCTGCTGGGTGCCGGGCTCATGGTCGGCATGGGCCTCGCCGGCGCCTCCTTCCACATGGTCAACGCCGCCTTCGGGCGCATCCTGCCGCTTGCGCGCCTGTCGCTCGCCATGGGCCTCGCCACCGCCGCGGCGAGCGCCGGCCAATTCGTCTACGCCCCGCTCACCCGGGAGCTGATCGCCGCCTTCGGCCCGGAGACCAGCCTCGCGCTGCTCGGCCTGTCGCTCCTGGTGATCGTGCCGCTTTCGGCGCTGTTCGCCGGAGCCGGCGGTGCGGGTGCCCGCGGGTCGGAAGTGCCGCCGCTTTCGCGCGTGCTGGGAACCGCCCTGCGCCATCGCAGCTATGTCCTGCTGGTGAGCGGCTTCTTCGTCTGCGGCTTCCACGTCGCCTTCATCTCCACCCACTGGCCGGCCGATCTGGTGGACCGCGGCGTCGATCCGGCGGTGGCGGCCTGGGCGCTCGGTCTGATCGGTCTGTTCAACATCCTCGGATCGCTGGGATCCGGCTGGCTCGGCCAGCATCTGCCCAAGCGCACCATCCTCTGCTGGATCTACGCCCTGCGGGCCCTGGTCTTCGCCCTCCATCTCGTCTTGCCCCCCACGCCGCTCCTCACCCTCGCCTTCGGCGCCGCCATCGGGCTGCTGTGGCTCGCCACCGTCGCCCCGACCTCGGGTCTGGTGGCGGCCATGTTCGGCACCCGCGATCTCGGCACCCTCTTCGGGATCGTCTTCCTCGGCCACCAGCTCGGCGCCTTCCTCGGCGTCTGGCTGGGCGGCGCCTTCTACGACCGCTTCGGCAGCTACGAGCCGGTGTGGTGGACGGCCATCGCCCTGGGCCTGCTGGCCACGGCGCTGCACTGGCCCATCCGCGAACGCGCGGTGCGCATCGCTCCGGCGGGCGGGCGGTGAAGGGAGGGGAGGCGCGGCTCAGCGGCCCGTGGCGCGGCGGAACAGGAAGAACAGCCGCCGCAGCCGCACCTCGACATGATACAGCATGCGATCCAGGCGGCGGGCGAGGGCCTCGGCGGGACGGCGCAGCTGCGGGTGGCGCCGCTGGATGCGCTCCAGCAGTCGCTGCGCCCAGGGCGCGCTGCGGGCGAGCAGCAGCAGCCCCACCACGATGAACAGGATCCCCTGCAGGAAGGGCAGCACCAGCCCGGCCACGCCCAGCACCAGGAAGGTGTAGCCGAGGATCTGGGCGAGCCAGCGCCCGCTCCTGCTCACGCGAGGCCGACCATCCTGTACCATTCGTCCTCCGTGACGACGCGCACGCCGAGCTGCCGGGCGCGCTGCAGCTTGCTGCCGGGATTCCGTCCCGCCACCACGAAGTCGGTGCGGCGGGAGACCGAGTCCGTCACCTTCGCGCCGAGCCGCTCCGCCAGTTCCTTCGCCTCTTCGCGGGTCATCCTTTCCAGCTCGCCGGTGAAGACGATGGTCCTGCCGGCGAGCGGCGACCCGGCCGCCGCCCCCGCCGGCCGCTCCACCGGCAGGATCTCCAGCTTCGCCGCGAGGCGGTCGATCAGCTCGACGTTGCGCGGCTCGGCCAAGAACTCGCGCAGCGACTCAACGATGACCGGACCGATGCCCTCGATGCCCTCGAGCTCGAGCCGCACCCGCTCGTCACCCTGCCCGAGGCGCACCATGGCCTCGCGCCAGGCCTCGAAGGTCCCGTAGCGGCGCGCCAGCACCCGGGCGTTGACCTCGCCGATGTGGCGCATGCCCAGCGCGTGGATGAAGCGGTCGAGCGGGATGCGCCGGCGCGATTCGATGGCACGGATCAGATTGTTCAGCTTCTGCCGCGCCCAACCGCGCAGCGCGAGGATCTGACGCTGCTTTTCCGGGTTCTCGGCGATCTCGAAGATGTCGACCGGATCGCGCAGGATGCCGGCGTCGTGGAGCTGCTGGATCTGCTTCTCGCCCAGGCCCTCGATGTCGAAGGCGCGGCGGCTCACGAAGTGCTGCAGCCGCGCCACCACCTGGGCCGGGCAGAACAGGCCGCCGGTGCAGCGCCGCACCGCCTCGCCGGGGGGGCGGATGGCGAGGCTGCCACAGACCGGACAGCGCTCGGGCGGCGTCCACGGCTCGGCATCGGGCGGGCGCCGCTCCTTCACCACCTCCAGCACCTGGGGGATGACGTCACCCGCCCGGTACACGACGACGGTGTCGCCGATGCGGATGTCCTTGCTGGCGATGTAGTCCTCGTTGTGCAGCGTGGCGCGCCGCACCACCACGCCGCCCACGGTGACCGGCTCCAGCACCGCCACCGGCGTCAGCGCGCCGGTCCGTCCCACCTGCACCACGATGTCGAGGAGCCTGGTGTAGGCCTTCTGCGGGCTGAACTTGTGGGCGATGGCCCAGCGCGGGACGCGGTGGAGATAGCCCAGTCTTTCCTGCAGTGCGATGTCGTCGACCTTGTCCACCACGCCGTCGATGTCGTAGCGCAGCTCGAAGCGGCGCTGTTCGAGGTCGTCGTGATAGGCGATCAGCTCCTCGACGGTGCGACAGCGCCGGGCCTCGGGATTGACCGGGAAGCCGAGGCGGTGGATCCACTGCAGATAGTCCCAGTAGGTGCCGGTGATCGGCGGATCGGCCTCGCCCCAGCCCCAGGGGAAGAAGCGCAGGCGGCGCTCGGCGGTGATTCGCGGATCGAGCTGGCGCAGGCTGCCGGCCGCCGCGTTGCGCGGATTGGCGAAGAGCGGCTCGCCGCGCTTCTGGCGCTCCTCGTTGAGCTTCTCGAAGTCCTGCTTGTCCATGTAGACCTCGCCGCGCACCTCCAGCACCGGCGGCGGGTCGTCGGTCATCAGCCGCTGCGGGATCTCGCGGATGGTCCGCACATTGGCGGTGACGTCCTCACCCTCGAAGCCGTCGCCGCGGGTGGCGGCCTGCACGAGAATGCCGTTCTCGTAGCGGATGGAGCAGGAGAGCCCGTCGATCTTGGGCTCGGCCACGAAGACCAGCCTGTCGTCCGGCCCGAGCCGGAGCTGCCGGCGCACCCGCTCGACCCACGCCACGAGGTCCTCGTTGGTCATGGCGTTGTCGAGGGTGAACATGGGCACCCGGTGGCGGACCCTCGCGAACTCCTCCGCCGGCGGCACGCCGACCCGCAGGGTGGGGCTGTCGGGCCGCATCAGGTGCGGGAAGCGCTCCTCGATGGCCCGGTTGCGCGCCTTCAGGGCGTCGTATTCGGCGTCCGAGATCTCGGGGGCGTTGTGGACGTAGTAGAGCCGGTCGTGGCGCTCGATCTCGCGGGCGAGCCATTCCAGCTCGCGGGCGGCCTCCTCTTCGGTGAGCCCGTCGACGGGTTTGGCGAAGCTCTCCGGAGCGCCCAGCTTCCTGCCGAGCTGCCGGTAGAGATCCAGCCCGAAGACCTCTGCCACCCTCGGCGTCATGCCACGGCTCTCCCGGCTTCGCGCAGCAGCGTGCGGGCGGCCGCCCGGGCCGCATCCGTCACATGGGCCCCGGCCAGCATGCGCGCAATCTCCTCGCAGCGTGCGGCGGCATCCAGAGGCTCCACCCGCACCCGCACGGCCCCTTCCCGCTCCTCCTTCACCACCCGCAGATGGTGATCCGCGCGGGCGGCGATCTGTGGGGCGTGGGTGACCACCAGCACCTGCCGCCCGCGCGACAGCCGGGCGAGGCGCTCGCCCACGGCATGGGCCGTGGCACCGCCGATGCCGGCGTCCACCTCGTCGAAGATCATGGTGGGCACGGGATCGAGCCGCGCGAGCACCACTTCGAGCGCCAGCATGAAGCGCGAGAGTTCGCCGCCCGAGGCGATGCGCTCGACGGGCCCGAAGGGCGAACCCGGATTGGTGGAGACGAGGAAGCGCACCCGCTCCGCCCCTTCCGGCCCCCACCGCTCGCGCGGCAGCTCCTCGAGCTCGACCCGCAGGCGCGCACGCTCCAGCCGCAGCGGCGGCAGCTCCGCCTCCACCGCCTCGGCGAGCCGCAGTGCCGCCTCCCGGCGCCGGCGCGAGAGTCCCTCGGCCAGCTCCTCGAAACGGGCGCGTGCGGCCCGCACCCGCCGCTCCAGCTCTTCGAGCCGGCTGCCGCCGCCGCGCAGTTCCGCCAGCGCCTGCCGGCTCTCCCCGAGCAGCCGCGGCAGGTCCGCCACCGGCACCCGGTGGCGGCGCGCGGCCTCGCGCAGGGCGAAGAGGCGCTCCTCGATCCGCTCCAGCGTGTCGGGATCGAGCTCGAGGTCGCGGGCGAAGGCCGCGAGCTGGGATTCGGCCTCGGCCGCCTCGATGCGGGCCCGCTCGAGCGCCGCGGCCGCGGCGGCCAGCTCGTCGGGGGCGAAACCCCGCGCCCGTTCCACCCGGCGCTCGGCCGCGGCCAGACGCTCGGCCGCGGCGGCCAGCAGGTCCAGCCCCTCGCGCAGCAGCGCCGCGAGCTTCTCGCGGTTGGACAGCCGGCGGCGGCGCTCCTCGAGGCGCTCCTCCTCGCCCTCCTGCGGAGCGAGGGCCTCGAGCTCGGCGATGCGCGCTTCCAGCTCCTCCACCTGCGCCCGCAGCGCCTCGGTCCGCTCGCGGGCGTCGGCCAGCTCCGCCTCCGTCTCGCGCCAGGCGCGGAAGGCCTCGCCGACCTCGCGCACCAGCTCCCCGGCTCCGGCGAAGGCGTCCAGCAGCCGGCGGTGGTTCGCCGGATCCAGGAGCCCGCGGGCGGCGTGCTGGCCGTGGATCTCGACGAGCAGCGAGCCGAGCTCGCGCAGGAATCCCCCCGCCACCGGCATCTCCTGCACGAAGGCGCGCGAGCGTCCCTCGGCGCCGAGCTCGCGGCGCAGCACGATCTCCTCCCCGGCCTCGAAGCCGCGCTCGGCCAGCAGCCGACGGGCCGGATGGTCCGGCGGCGGATCGAACACCGCCGCCACCACCCCGCGCTCCGCCCCGGTGCGGACCAGCGCGCGCTCCGCCCGCTCGCCCAGCGCGAGGCCCAGCGCATCGAGGAGGATGGACTTGCCGGCACCCGTCTCGCCGGTCAGCGCGATGAAGCCCGGCTCGAAGGACAGTTCCAGGCGGTCGATCAGCACGATGTCGCGGATCGAGAGGGTGCGCAGCATTCCGTGTCGTTCAGAAGGGCAGCATGTCGGCGAGGCGCGACCACCAGCCCCTCGATCCCCCGCCGGGTGGCAGCCGGCCCTCGGTGACCAGCGCGTAGGCGCGCCGGTACCACTCCGAGTCGGGATGGTTGTGGCCCAGCACCGCCGCCGCCCTCTTCGCCTCCTCCGGCAGGCCGAGGGCCAGATAGCACTCGACGAGGCGGTAGAGGGCCTCGGGCACGTGGACGGTGGTCTGGTAGTCCTCCACCACCCGGCGGAAGCGGTTGGCCGCCGCCAGCCACTGGCCGCGCCGCTGGTAGAAGCGGCCGACCTCCATCTCGCGCCCCGCCAGGTGGTCGAGCACCAGGTCGATCTTGAGGCGCGCGTCCTTCGCCCAGTCGCTGTCCGGATGGCGGCGCACGAGATCGCGGAAGGCCTCGAGCGCCTTCTCGGCGGCGGTCTGGTCGCGCTCCACGCTCTCGAGCTGCTCGTACCAGGACTCGCCGATCAGGTAGAGGGCGTAGGGCACGTCCGGATGGCCGGGATGGAGCTCGACGAAGCGCTGCGCCGCGGCGATGGCGGCGTCGTAGTCGGCGGCGCGGTAATGGGCGACCGCCGCCATGAGCTGGGCACGGGTGGCGTATTCCGAATAGGGGTGCTGGCGCTCCACCTCCTCGAAGGCCTTGGCCGCCTCGGCGTGGCGCTCCTCGTCCAGCAGCCGCTCGGCGGTGGCGTAGAGCTCCTGCGGCGGCATCTCGGCCGCGCGCTCCAGCGGATCGGGGCGGCTGCAGGCGGACAGCGCCAGGAGCGCCGCCAGCGGCAAGGCGACGAAGAGGGGCGCGAAGCGACGGGGGAAGACGGGCATGGTCGGCGGATCCGCGCTCTCCGGTCGCCGGTCATTGTAGGGCGCGGGCCGCGGGGATAAACTCCGCGACGCGGAAAGCCGGAGCGACGGAGCGGAGGCGTGGCGCGCAGGCGCAGGGGCACGATGGAGGAACACATCGGCGACCGCATCCGCCGGCGGCGCGTCGAACTGGGCGTGACCCAGGAGGAGCTCGCCGAGACGCTGGGCGTGTCCTACCAGCAGATCCAGAAGTACGAGGCGGGCACCAACCGCATCAGCGCCGTCTATCTGCACCGCATCGCCCGGCGCCTCGGGGTCCCGGTGGAGTGGTTCTTCGAGGGCTACGGCGAGGAGGGGCGCGAGCCCGCACCGGGCGCCTCCGCCCGTCTCGCCCAAGACCTGCTGCGCGGCTTCGAGCGCATCCGCAGCCCCGCCGTCCGCCAGGCGCTGGCGGCCCTCGCGCGCACCGTCGCCGAGCGGCAGGCGGAAGACGGGGCGGGCGGGACGGTCTCCTGAGGCCGCCTACTCGCGCGGCGGCAGCGGCCGGGAGAGCAGCCGCCGCACGGCTTCCCGCACGTCGACGACCCCCTCCACCACGTCGGCCACCGCGGCGGTGATCGGCAGCTCGATGCCGTGGCGCGCCGCCCGCTCCACCGCCGCGCGGGCCGTCCACGCCCCCTCCGCGAGCGGCCGGTCCGGGGCGAGCAGGTCGCGCGGCCGCGCGCCGCGCCCCAGCTCGTAGCCGAAGCGGGTGTTGCGCGAGGTGAGGCTGGTGGCGGTGAGCAGCAGATCACCCAGCCCCGCGAGCCCCATCAGCGTCTCGCGCCGTCCGCCCTCCGCCGCCACCAGCCGCGCGGTCTCGGCCAGCCCCCGGGTGATCAGCGCGGCGCGGGCGTTCTCGCCGAGCCCCATGCCCATCACCGCCCCGGCGGCGATGGCCACCACGTTCTTGAGGGCGCCCACCAGCTCCACGCCCACCACGTCGTCGCTGGCATAGAGCCGGAAGGCGGGGCTCGCGAGCCGTCCGGCGAGCCCACGGGCGTCCTCGATGCGCGGCGCGGCGAGGGTCAGCGCGGTGGGAAGGCCGCGGGCCACCTCGGCGGCGAAGGAGGGGCCGGAGAGCACGGCGAGCGGGGTGCCGGGCCGCACCTCCTCCACCACCTGCGAGAGCAGCAGGCCGCTCCCCCGCTCGATGCCCTTGGCGCAGATCACGCACACCGACCGGGCCGGCGGCAGCACCCGCAGCACCGCGCGCAGGGCCTGGGCCGGCACGGCGAGCAGCCACACCGAGGCCGCCGCGAGCTCTCCGGCGTCCGGCACGACACGGATCTCCGGCGCGAGGGGCACGCCGGGGAGCTGTCGCGGATTCTCGCGGCGTTCGGCGATGGTCCGCAGCAGACCCGGATCGCGCCCCCACAGCAGCGGCACGTGGCCCGCCCGCGCCACCGCGCAGGCGAGGGCACAGCCCCAGGCCCCGCTGCCGACGATGCCGATCTCCACCGGCCGCTCCCCGCTCCTTCGCGCCCGTCTAGCACCCCGCACCGCGGAGTAAAGTGCGGCACGGCTGCGGTAATCGGCGCCATTGACGCGTTCATGAGCCGAATGAACATATGTGCCGTCGCCGATGGGGACCGCAGCCCATGGACGGGACCCTTCCGACCGCCGTCGCCGGTGCCGTGCTCGGCCTGCTGGCCGGGGCGCTGCTGCAGCGCACCCACTACTGCTTCATGGGTGCGGTGAGCGACTGGGCGCTGTTCGGCGGGCTCAGGCGCCTGCGGGCGTGGATGCTGGCTGCGGGCCTCGGGGTGCTCGGCACCCACGCCCTGTTCCTCTTCACCGGACTGCCGCGCGAGGACGTGCCCCATCTGTCCGGCCCCGTCTTCTGGCTCGGGCCCGTGGCGGGCGGCCTCGTGTTCGGCTTCGGCATGGTGCTGGCCGGCGGCTGCCCGAGCCGCGATCTGGTGCGCGCCGCCTCGGGCAGCGCGCGGGCCCTGCTCGCCGTCCTGCTGGTCGCGGTGTCGGCCGGTGCCACCATGGCGGGCGTGCTGGCCCCGCTGTACGGCTGGCTGCGCGCCGTCGGCACCCTGCCGACGGAGGTGCCCGCGTCCCTGCCGGACCTCCTCGCCGCCGCCGGCCTGCCGCAGGCCGGGGTCGTCGTGCCGCTGGTGTCGGGGGGCGCCCTCGTGGCCGCGGCCCTCGCCGATCCCGCCCTGCGCCGCCCCGGCCCGGAGCTCGCCGCCGGCCTCGGGCTCGGGCTGCTCGTGGTGGCGGGCTATGCCGTGACCGGACTGCTGCTGTACGACCCCTTCGAGCCGCGCCCCGTGGTCTCCCTCGCCTATGTCGGCCCCTCCGCCCGCACCCTGTGGTGGCTCGCGGTGGAGGGCGGCCTGCCGTCCTTCGGGGCGGCGCTGGTGCTCGGCACTCTCGCCGGCGCGTTCCTGTCCGCGCGGGCGCGCGGCGAACTGCGCTTCGAGGGCTTCGCCGACCGGGCCGACGCCCTGCGCCATGCCACGGGCGGCATCCTCATGGGCTTGGGCGGCACGCTGGCCATGGGCTGCACCGTCGGACAGGGCCTTTCGGGTCTCTCCACCCTCTCCCTCGCCTCGCTCCTCGCGGTCACGGCCATCGTCGCCGGCGCCCGGCTCGCCCTCGCCTGGCTCGCGGCCGGCTCGCCGCTGCCGCGCCTGTTTTCCACATCGTCCCACACTCCGGCCCGAACGGGAGGACCGCGTCCATGACCACCGCAAGCCACCGGAGCGGAAAGGATCCCTCCGCTCTCGCCACCATGCGCGATGCCGCCGAGGAGGCGGCGCGCCTGCTCAAGGCGATGAGCAACGAGCACCGCCTGCTCATCCTCTGCCATCTGGTGGGGCGGGAGATGACGGTGAGCGAGCTGGTGGAGGCCATCGGCCTCAGCCAGTCGGCCCTCTCCCAGCACCTCGCCAAGCTCCGCCACCACCGGCTGGTGCGCACCCGCCGTCAGGCCCAGAACATCTACTACCGCCTCGCCTCGCCCGCGGTGGAACGGCTGCTCGAGACGCTGTACGATCTCTACTGCGCGCCGCGGCTGTGCGGGCCCGCCACGGAGGCGGCGCGCACGGAAGGGACCGGACAGCTCGTGGAGGCCTCCTGATCCCCGCAGCAGGCGTCCTGCGCCTTCTGCTCCTCGCCGCCCTGCTGCTGCCCGCCGGCGTGCGGGCGCAGCCCTTGGTCGCCGACCTCTCGCGCCATCTCGTCGCCATCACCGCCGCCTTCGGCGGTGCGGACCTGCTGGTGTTCGCCGCCCTGCGCGAGCCGCGTGGCGACGTGGTGGTCACCCTGCGCGGCCCGGACCGGCCGGTGCGGGTGCGCCGGCGCGCGCCCGTGGGCCCCTTCTGGGTGGTGACGGAGGAGGTGCGCTTTCCCCGCGTCCCCGCCTTTTACGCCGTCTACGCCGAACGCCCGCTCGAGGGCAGCGTCCCGCCCGATCTCCGCCAGCGGCTGCGGCTGGGACTGGCGGCGCTCGCCG
>BEIP01000022.1 GCA_002898955.1 bacterium HR39
CAGTGGCCGCCGGTGACCGGCACCTCGGTGAGCGTGCCGTCCTCGTCCTCGAACACCACCGTGCCGCGCTCCACGTGGCGCTCGAGGATCGGCACCTGCAGCACCCGTCCGGTCTTCGGCGAGATCGGCAGGATCGGGCTGTAGGTGGCGCGCCGCTCGGGGCCGAGGATGGGCAGCACCACCTCGCGGATCTCGTCGTGCCTCTCCAGCACCTTCAGCAGCACCGCGTCGAACCGGCCCGAGCGGTAGCACTCGGTGGCCGACATGAACTCGTGGTCGAAGCCGAAGGCGTCGAGGAAGGCGCGCAGGCGCGCATTGTTGTGCTCGCCGAAAGAGGGGTGCTCGCCGAAGGGATCGGGCACGCTGGTGAGCGGGCGGCCGAGATGCTCGCGCAGCAGGTCCGGATTGGGAACGTTGTCCGGCACCTTGCGCAGCGCGTCCATGTCGTCCGAGAAGACGACCAGCTTCGTGGGCAGGTCGGAAAGCCGTCGGAAGGCCTGGCGCACCAGCGTGGTGCGGAACACCTCGGCGAAGGTGCCGATGTGCGGCAGCCCCGAAGGCCCGTAGCCCGTCTCCAGCAGCACGAACCCCTTCTCCGGCGGCGCCTTCTCCACCCGCTGGAGGAGCCGCACGGCCTCGGTGCACGGCCAGGCGCGGGAGGTGCGCACCAGTCCGCGTTCGCGCTCGGCATCCATGGCTCGTCTTCCCGGAAGGACGGAGGGGACGTGACGGGACCGGCCCCGCGCCGCACACATGGTGCACGTGCGCGCCGGGGCCAAGCCGCGGCTCAGGCGTCCGTGCGCCGCCAGTGCTCGATCTCCAGCGTGACGGGCGCCTGGTGCCCCGTGGGCCGCACGCCGGAAAGCCACCTGGGCCAGATGTGGGCCTCGGCGCGGAAGTAGAGCGGCAGGGCCGGGAGATCGGTGGTGTAGAGCCGCTGCAGGCGCGACCACAGGGCCCTGCGCTTCTCGAAGTCGAGCTCCGTCTCGATGGCGTCGATCAGCGCGTCCATCTCCGGATTGCAGTAGCCGGTGAAGTTCTGGCCCGACCAGCCGTTCTCCTCGCTCGGGATCTCCTCGCAGTGCAGGGTCGAGCGCGGCACGTTCTCCGGCGAGCTGATCCAGGCGAACATGGCCATCTCGAAGCGGCGCTTCGTGACGGTCTCGCCGAAGAACACCCGCGGCGGCTCGTTGTCGATCCGCACCTCGATCCCGGCCTGCCGCCACATGCCCTGCAGCACCTGCTGGACCAGCTCGCGGGTGCGGTTGCCGGCGGTGGTCGAGAGACGCAGCGACAGCCGCCGCCCCTCGCCATCCACCCACACCCCCTCCGGGCCGCGCCGGTAGCCGGCGGCCTCGAGCAGGGACGCCGCCCTGTCCGGATCGTGGGTGTATTTCGGTACGTCCGGATCGTACACGGCGTCCAGCGGGTGGACGTTGGCGTGCGCCACCGGCTGGCGGCCGGCGAAGAGCTGGCGGACCAGCAGTTCGCGGTCGATGGCGTGCAACAGCGCCCGCCGCACCTCGCGCTTCGCGAGATGCGGGTTGCGCAGGTCGAGATCGATGTGCTCGTAGACCAGCCCCGGCTGGTAGTGGACGACGTAGCGGTCGCCGTGGCGGCGCTCGAAGGCCAGCGCCTGGTCGAGGGAAAGGCCGAGCGAGCCCTCGATCATGTCCACGGCACCCGAGAGCAGGTGCGCCTCCAGCGCCGCCGTGTTCTCCACGGTGCGGATCTCCACCCGGTCGAAGAAGGGCGGATCGCCGTAGAAGGTGGGGTTGCGCTCCAGCACGATGCGCACCCCCGTCTCCACCTCGACGATGCGGTACGGCCCGTGCCACAGCCCCGGGTTGGTCGGGTCGGTGTCGTAGAGGGTGCGGTTGCGGTAGGTGGCGGGATCGGCCTCGAAAACCGGGCGCTCGAGGTGTTCCGGCAGCAGACGGAAGTCGTTGAGCAGGTTGTACTGGTAGGTGAGCTTCTCGTCGTGGACGGTGAAGGTCTTCCCGTCGTGGACATCGATGCGGTGGATGCGCCGGTAGGTCTCGGCCGCCGTCACCCCGCTCTGCGGATGCCGCCCGACCTCCCAGGTGAACAGCACGTCGCGGGTGCTGACCGGGGTGCCGTCGCCCCAGGTGGCATCCGGGTGGATGGTGTAGGTGACCGCCACCCCTTCGCCGCCCTTCGGCGAGGGCTCGCGCTTCGCGCGACCGTTCTCGAAGGTGGCGAGCTCGGTGGCGAGGAAGGTGCGCGGGCGCCAGTCGGGGCCGAATTCGGTGAGCGGGCGCATGCAGGCGCCCAGCACGTAGCTCTTGGCCGCCATGGCGTCGATGTTGGGGTGGAGTGTGGCGGGGTACTGGCTGATACCGATGCGCAGCACCCGCGTTCCCTGCGCCGCCGCACCGCGGGCCGTCGCCAGCGCCGCCACCGCCAGCGCTCCCCCGAGGAATCCGCGCCGGTCCGTCATCTCCCGCCTCCGCTCCCGCTTGGATCGGCCGCTCGCGCGTGGCATGGTGCGGGCGCGGACGAGGGGAGGCAAGGACCGTGCAGGTGCCGCGCATCGACGGCGAGCGGCTCTGGCGCTCGCTCGAGGAGATGGCGAAGATCGGTGCCACGCCCGAGGGCGGCTGCGACCGTCAGGCCCTCACCGACGCCGACCGCGAGGCGAGGGATCTCTTCCGCAGCTGGTGCGTGGAGGCGGGGCTTTCGGTCGAGATCGACGACATGGGCTGCATGTACGCCCACCGGCCGGGCCGGCGGTCCGACCTGCCGCCGGTGGCGCTCGGCAGCCACCTCGACACCCAGCCGAACGGCGGCCGTTTCGACGGCCCGCTCGGGGTGCTCGCGGCGCTCGAGGTGGTGCGCACCCTGAACGACCACGGCATCGAGACCGAGCGCGGCATCGTCGTGGTCAACTGGACCAACGAGGAGGGCTGCCGCTTCGCTCCGGCCATGCTCGCTTCCGGCGTCTTCGCCGGCGTGTTCGACCGCGAGTGGGCCCATGATCGGCGCGATCGCGAGGGCCGGCGCTTCGGCGACGAGCTGGAGCGCATCGGCTATCGGGGCGCCGTGCCGTGTCGGGCCCGGAACTGGCGCTGCCACTTCGAGCTGCACATCGAACAGGGGCCGGTGCTGGAATCGGAGGGCAGGGTCATCGGCGTGGTGACGGGCGCGCAGGGGACCCGCTGGTACGACGCGCAGCTCGTCGGCCGCGCCTCCCACGCCGGCACCACGCCCATGGACCGCCGCCGCGACGCCCTGGCGGGTGCGGCCGAGGCCATGGTGGCCCTGGAGCGCATGGCGCGGGCTGTGCCGGATGCGGTGGCCACCGTGGGGACCCTGACGGCGCTTCCCGGCTCGCGCAACGTGGTGCCGGGCGAGGTGCGCTTTTCCGTCGACATCCGCCATCCCGACGACGCGACGGCGGATCGCCTCGAAGAGGCCTTCGCCGGAGAGCTCGCGCAGATCGCCGCCCGGCGCGGTCTGGGCCACGCCTTCGAGCGGATCTGGGCCTTTCCGGCGCTGCGCTTCGATCCCGAGTGCATCGCCGCGGTGCGCGCCGCCGCCGAGGCCGAGGGCCTGCCCTTCCGGGAGATGGTGAGCGGCGCGGGGCACGACTCCTGCTACGTGGTGCGGGTGGTGCCGACCTCGATGATCTTCGTGCCCTGCCGCGAGGGCCTCTCCCACAACCCGGGGGAGTGGTGCGAGCCGGAGCACGCGGCCGCGGGCTGCCAGGTGCTGCTGCGTGCGGCACTGACCATGGCGACGGCGTGACGACGACGAAGCTCTACCGCGATGACACCAGTCAGGAGGAGCTGGACCGCGAGTCCAACGCCGCCGCGGCGGTGCCGGATTCGGACGCCGTCGTGCGCGAGTGGAGCGGGCGCAGCCGCAGGGCACCGGACGTGGCGGACGTCCGGCTCGGCCTGCGCTGCGGGCCGACACTCGAGGAATACGTGGACGTCTTCCCGGCCGGCGAGGGCGCTCCCGTTCACCTCTTCATCGACGGCGGCTACCGGCGGCGCTTCTCCGCGCGCGACTTCGCCTTCCTCGCACCGAACTTCGTCGAGGCCGGCATCACGCTCGTCAACCTCGACCACGACCTGTTCCCCTTCCCCTACACGTGGCTGCAGCCGGTGCTCCAGCTCGACTGGAAGACGGTGCTGGACTGCAGCCCGATCATGTACATTCCCGAGCGCGCCCCGTATCTGCTGGTGGCGGTGGGCGGCGGCGAGAGTCCCGAGTTCCGCCGTCGGAGCCGCGACCATTTCGCTGCCTGGCGCGCGAAGGGACTTCCCGGTCACCTGCTGGAAGTGCCGGAGCTGGATCACGTCCGCGTGCCGGAGGAGCTGGAGCGGCCGGATTCGGAGCTGTTCGGGGCGCTCGCGGCTGCGAGTCCACCCTGTCCACACAGTCCGGATAGGCGAAGGTGCCGAGCACCTTGCCGCTTTGGGGGTCGGTGAAGGGCCGCAGGCGGCGGCACGCCTCCGCGGGCGGCGCATCGCCGCGGAAGAAGCGCGGGCCGTTGCGGGTGCCCTCGCCGAGGGCCGTTTCGGGCTGCGGATCGTAGCGCAGCGGCGCGGCGCCACGCGGCTCGACGACGCACTCCCACAGCAGGCCGGAGCCGTCCTCCACCACCACCGAGACCATGTCGAAGGGCAACGGCCGCACGATCACCACCGCGGCCGGCCGCTTGGTGGTGGCGGTGATGCAGGCGTCGATGCCGCGCAGAGACGAAGGAATGCGCGCCGCCCACCCGGGAAGCGGCGGCTCGGGCGGCGCCGCGGGCGTGGCCGGTGCGGCCGTCGGGGGTTCCGGCGGCGGCACGGCGGCGACCGCGGGCGGAGCCGGCTCCACCAGGTCGCCGCGGATCCAGCCCGCGAGCGTGCCGTCGGGTGACTCCACCCGGTACCAGACGTGGTCGCCGCGGCGTAGCGAATCGCGCACCACCAGCCGCACGCCGCGCGTGGCTTCTCCCGCCACCGGCGTGTCCGTTCCCGCTCCCGCACGCAGCCGGGCGGTCGAGCCCGGACGCACCGCCACCACCACCTCGGTGCCGGGCACGGCCTCGGCCGCGCGGCCCGAAAGGGGGCCGCAGAGGAGCAGCGGCAGCAGCACCGCGAGCAGCCGCAGCAGGTGCACGGGCGGGAGATCCACGGCGGGTTCCGTCCGGTGGGATGGCGGCGGCGGCGACGGCTTTCAAGGCCGCGACGTCCGGAGGTGTGCCACCGCGGCCGATGCGCCGCGCGGCGTTAACCGGATGGTGAGGAGTGTGCGCCAGGATGTGCCCGCCCTGGCGGGAGAAGGGTCGTGGCCGGACTTCTGCGCCGCTTCGGATTCGGCACCGTGCTGCGCTTGGGTGCGGCGGCGACGCTGCTCGCCGTGGCGCTCTCGGTCTACGGCCCGCGGGTCGTCGAGGAGCGCACCCGCGAGGCGGTGATCAACGCGCGCCTCGAGCCGGTGCGTGCACCGGTCCCGGGCGTGCTGCGCCGCGATCTCGGCCCGCCGGGCCGGGCCGTGCGCCCGGGCGAGCTCCTCGCCGCGGTGGAGGACCCGCGCGTGGAACGGGCGCGCGAGTCCACCTTCGCCGTCGAGCTGGCCGACGCGCGCGGGCGGCTCGCCGCGGTGGAGGCGGAGCTCGCCCGTCTCGCCGCCCTCGACGCCGGCTTCGAGGCGCGGCGGCTGCGGGCGCTCGACGTGCGCCTGCTGGAGGCGGCGCTGGCCCGCCGTCAGGTCGAGGCGCGCCTTGCCGCGGCCCGCGCCGCGCTGGCCGAGCGGCGCGCCCATGCCGAGCGCGTGCGCCGGCTGCGGGCGGCCCGGGCGGTGCCGCAGGAGGAGCTGGAACAGGCCGAGCGCATCCTGGCCGAGGCCGAGACGCGGGTGCGCGAGCTGGAGCTCGAGCGCGAGCGGGCGCTCCTCTCCCTGCGCGCGCTGGCCCGCGGGACGCTGCTGCCCGGGGCCGAGGACGTGCCGTACAGCCGCAGCCGCATGGACGAAGTGGCGCTGCGGCTCGGCGAACTCGCCCGCGAGCGCGACCGCCTGGGCGCCCGCATCCGCGCCCTCGGGGAGGCCCTCGCCCGCGAGCGCGCCCGGCGCGAGGCGGAGGCGCGGGCGGAGCTGCGCGCTCCCTTCCACGCGGTGGTCTGGCGCCGCGACGTCTCGGCCGGCGCCGAGGTGCCGCGCGACCAGGTGCTCGGGCTGCTGCTGGACTGCCGCACCCTCTACGTCACCGCCATCGTCCACCAGCGGATCCTGCCCGACCTGCAGCCCGGACTGCCGGCGGCGGCGCGGCCGTTCGGCGAGAGCCGCTGGTTCCCGGGGCGGGTGGTGGCGGTCCGTGCGGCCCCGCTCGTGGAGGAGGACGGCTTCGCGGTGCTCCTGCGCCCGCTCGAGGAGGACGAGGCGGTGGTGCTGGTGGAGCTGGAGGCCCCGGAGCTCGCCGCCGATCCGGCCCGCTTCTGCCACGTGGGCCGCACGGTGGAGCTCGCTCTCGACCGCGGCGTCCCGGTGGTCTCGCGGCTCTACCGCATGGTGGCGGACCTCTTCCGGGAGACGGGCGAGGCGGGCCCGGCGCGGGCCGGCCAGGGAGGATCGGATGGCGCCGACGGACCGGCGGGCGGCGCGCCGCTTCCGACGGGGCGGCCGGACTTCGGACCCTCGCGCCCGCGCATCGCGCCTGGGCGTCGGAGCGGACTGGGCCCGGAGGCCGACGGCCGGAGGGCACACCGGCGCCGCGGGGGTCGCGGGCGGCCGGGCGCGGCCGGGCGGGCCCACGATGGTGCCGGTGTCGTCGCAGGTGATGCGGATCACCGCAGCCGCACGGTGCGCGCGGCGAACCGGCCGGCCGGGCTCACGGTCCGCTCCGGTCCACGCGGGCAGGGGGACCTCGCGGTGCACCGGCGGCCCGCCGGCCGCGGCCGTTCCGATCCACACGGACGCCGGTGTGCCCGGGTACCGTCCGGGCCGGGCGCTGAGGACGGGGTGGCGCGGAACGCACGGCCGCCGGGATGCCGCGGCGCCGCGCACCGGCCGGAGGCGGGGCGATGATCGGGTTCGAGCCGGCCGCCTTCGCCCCGCTGCTCGCGGGGATCGCGCTCCTCGCCGTGGCCGAGGCCCTGCTGCCCCGCGAGAGGGTGTGGGCGCGGGCGCTGGTGGGCAGCCTCGCGCTCGTCTATCTCGCCCGCTACTTCCTCTGGCGCCTCAGCGACGGCCTCGACCTCGGGCCGGTCGGCGCGGTCGCATGGATCTGGGCCGGGCTCGTGCTGCTGGTCGAGCTGCTGGGGGCCGCCGACTTCCTCGTCAATCTCGCCACGCTGGTGGCCCGCCGCGACAACCGGCCCCTCGCCGACCGCCACGAGCGCCGCCTGCGCACCCTGCCGCCGCAGGCCCTGCCTACGGTGGACGTCTTCATCCCGACCTACAACGAGGGGCTGGACGTCCTCGAGCGCACCATCGTCGGCGCCCTCCACCTCGACTATCCGAGGCACCGCGTCTGGGTCCTGGACGACGGCCGCCGACCGTGGCTCGAGGCCTTCTGCCGCGAGAAGGGCGTGGGCTACATCACCCGTCCCGACAACTGCCACGCCAAGGCCGGCAACATCAACCACGCCCTCTCGCGCACCGACGGCGAATTCGTCGCGATCTTCGACGCCGACTTCGTACCCCAGCGCAATTTCCTGTGGCGGACCCTGGGCTTCTTCGAGGATCCGCGGGTGGCGGTGGTGCAGGCGCCGCAGCGCTTCTTCAACCCCGATCCGGTCCAGGTGAACCTCGGCATCGCCCGCGACGCGCCCGAGGAACAGAGGCTGTTCTTCGACGCCATCATGCCGGGGCGCGACGCCTTCGACGCCGCCTTCTTCTGCGGCTCCTGCGCCGTGCTGCGCCGCTCGGCCGTGGAGGAGATCGGCGGCATCCCCACCGATTCGGTCACCGAGGACATCCTGCTCAGCCTGGCGCTGCTGCGGCGCGGCCGGGTGACCCGCTATCTCCCCGAGCGCCTCGCGCTGGGGCTCGCCGCCGAGAGCACCGAGGCCTTCATGGTGCAGCGGCGGCGCTGGTGCCGCGGCAACATCCAGCTCCTCTTCGTGCGCGACGGCATCTTCGCGCCGGGCCTGCGGCTGTGGCACCGGCTCCTCTTCTTCCCCTGGTACTGGGTCGTCCACCTGCCGGCGAAGGCCTTCCTGCTGCTGGTGCCCGCGGTGTTCCTCTGGACGGGCCTCGTGCCCATGCACATCCCGTCCTTCGAGGTCTTCGTGAGCCAGCTCTTCACCACCGTCGCGGTCATGAGCCTGGTGATGACCTGGCTCGCACCGGGCTCCTACGTGCCGGTGGTGACCACCGCGACCCACCTCTACATGGCGCTCGGGCTGATGCCCACCATCGTCGCGAGCCTGGTGCGGCCCTTCGCCGAGGGCTTCCGGGTGACCCCCAAGGGGCGGGCGGCCCGCCGTGGCGGGGTGGACCGCGGCGTGCTCGCGGCGGCGCTGGCGATCTTCGCCCTCGACGTCCTCGGGCTGCTGCTCAACGCCTTCCCGCAGCTCGGCTGGCCGCGGGTCGAGCGCTTCTTCG
Source organism: bacterium HR39 (assembly GCA_002898955.1). Taxonomy (GTDB): domain Bacteria; phylum Pseudomonadota; class Alphaproteobacteria; order Geminicoccales; family Geminicoccaceae; genus HRBIN39. Next base: position 8,563 of record BEIP01000022.1, read on the forward strand.
AGATCGGCGGGATCTGGGCGCTGGCGAGCGCCGCGATGATGCTGGTGGTGGCCACCCTGTGCTTCGATCTGCCGCGCCCGCGCCGCGAGGAGCGCTTTGCCGTCCGCGAGCCCTGGCGGCTGTTCCGCTTCGGGCCGCCACGGCCCGCCCGGCTCGCGGATCTCTCGCGGGTGGCGGCGGGGATCGAGCCGGCGGCGCCGCTTCGGGCGCGGGCCGGCGCGCGTCTGCTGCTGGAGATCTCCGGCATCGGCACGCTGCTCGCCCGCGTGGCGGCCCGCCGCGAAGGCCGGATCGTCGCGGCCCTCGTGGACGTGGGCCCGCGGGAGCGGGCGGAGCTCGAACGCCGCCACCCCGAGCTGGCCCGGCCGGTCCGCGACCAGATGCGCCGGCACGTGCGGGCGCAGGCGGAGCTGCCGGTTCTGCTGCGGGTGGAGGAGGCGGCGGCCGAGGTGCGCAGTCTGGACGTCTCGCTCACCGGCGCACGGCTGTGCCACGCGGGCTTCGAGCTCCGGCCCGGAGAGCTGCTGGCCGTGGAGGTGCCGGATGTGGGATCGCTGCGGGCGCGCGTGGTGCGCGCCACGCCCGAAGGCTTCGCGGTGGAGTTCCTGGAGCCCGATCCGGCCACCCGGGAGCGGCTGATCGTCAAGGTCTACGCCAGCGGAGTCGCGCAGGAGACTGGCGGAGCCGTGCCGGTGCGCTATCTCTGGCGTGATCTCGCGCGGCGGCTGCTGCGGCCCGATCCCGTGCAGCCCCTCGCGGATGCCGGTTGACATCCGCCGGCCGCGGGCTACAAGCCCGGACGGCCGAAGGGCGACCATATCCGGTCGCCTTCGTGTGTTCCGGACGGTGCACGAGGACCGATGACCAAGCGCATCCAGGCGAAGACCAAGATCTGCCGCCGCCTCGGCGTCAATCTGTGGGGCCG
>BEIP01000023.1 GCA_002898955.1 bacterium HR39
CCCACAGGTGCGGGCGCACGCCGGCTGGCGGCGGTCCATCGCGTCGCGCGGGGTGGACTCGTCCGCCCGGAGCCGCTCGCGCCATCCCGAGAGCCTATGCGATCCTCCAGGGCCCGGTGGCGGTGTGCTCGACAGATGGAGGGCGAGGGTCTGCCGGAGTGGGCTTCCTCGGGCCGCCGTCCGGGCGCAGTGGGGTGGCGTTGCGGCCGGGCGCGCCGATGAGCGCTACGGGATCGCGCCGCACGGGATCTGCCCCGGTCCGGCACGCACGTCGTGGTCTCCCCGCATCCCGAGGGACGGTTCCGGATGGGTGTCCGCCGGAGCGTGGGGCGGGCGATCTCCCGGGGTGGAGGCGCCCCGCCGGCGGGCGCCGGCGGCGGCACGGGATGCGCGATCCTCCGCTGGGCGTCCGGGTACCGCCGGAAGGGTCAGTGCCCGGCGCGGACCGTCGCGTGGCCGCCGGGACAGGAGCCACGGCATCGCGGGCTCCGCCGTCTGTGGAGGCCGAGACCGGCGCGTCCGGATGCGGGAGGCCCGTGGGTGGCGGCTGCGCTCTTTCGCCCACTCCCGCTTTCGGAAACGGCGCCGGACCGGCATGCCGGACATCGCTCCGGTGCCGCGGGCGCCGACAATACGGATCCGGGAAGCCGCCGCCCGGTCGCCGGCACCCGGCGGGTTCCGGCCGGCGGCAGGACCGCGACGCGGGCGGGACGGGATCCCGCCGGCGGCGCCTCCCGACGCACCGCCGCCCGGACGGGGACGGTCCGGAAAGGGGGCCGCGCTCCGGCACGCGGGGCATCCGCGAGGGGCGGCTTCACCCCGCCAGCAGCAGCACCAGCATCACCGTGCCCACCGCGATGCGGTAGAGGGCGAAGGGCGCGAAACCGTGCCGGCCCACGAAGGCCACGAACCAGCGCACCACCAGCAGCGCCGAGAGGAAGGCGAAGAGGAAGCCCACCGCGACCAGCCCGAGACCGTCGAGGGTGAGCAGGTCGCGGTTCTTCCAGAGGTCGAACACCGCCGCGGCCAGCATGGTGGGTATGGCGAGGAAGAAGGAGAACTCCGCCGCGGCGCGGCGCTCCACCCCGAGCAGCAGCGCGCCCACGATGGTGGCGCCCGAGCGGGAGACGCCGGGGATCATCGCCAGCGCCTGGCAGAAGCCCACCGCGAGCGCCCGCGTCCACGGGATCTCCTCCACCGCCGCGAAGCGCGGCCGGTGGGCGAGGCGCTCGATCAGCAGGATGGCGAAGCCGCCCGCGATCAGGGCCACCGCGACCACGACGGGATCGAACAACGCGCCCTTGATGAAGCCGTGCAGCGTCGCGCCCAGCACCGCCGCCGGCAGGAAGGCGATCAGGATGTTGGCGACGAAGCGCCGCGCCCCGGCGTCGTGGAACACGCCCAGCGCCGCCGCGGCGAGACGTCGGAAATAGGCGACGCACACCGCGAGAATGGCGCCGAACTGGATCACCACTTCGAACACCCGGCCGGGCGGCCCGGCGAAGCCGAGCAGGTCGACGAGCAGGATGAGGTGGCCGGTGGAAGAGACCGGCAGGAATTCGGTGAGACCCTCGACGACGCCGAGCAGCGCCGCCTCGAGCGCGGCGGATCCGTCCATGGAGGCGCGAGCCCCGCTGGTCCGCCGGCAAGCTGGCGGAGCCGGCCGCCGGCGGCAAGGGCGGGCTCAGTCGGCCTCCGGCTCCTCGAGGCGGAAGCCCACGCGCAGCACCACCTGGTAGCCCGCCACCCGGCCGTCCTCGATGCGCCCGCGGATCTCCTGCACCTCGAACCAGTCGAGATGGCGGAGGGTGGCGGCCGCCCGCTCCACCGCCCGCCGGATGGCGTCCGAGACGGACTGCCCGGAGGTGCCGACGAGGGTGACCTCCTTGTAGATGTGCGGCTCGCTCACGACCCTTCCTCCCGCTTCACCCGTCTCCCGCATGCTGCCCGCGGGCGGCGCGGGCCGCAAGCGGGCGGAGGCGGCTGCGGCGGACGTGCAGGCGCACCCGTGCTCGCGCACCGGTGGTGCGGCATGCGACAAAATGCACTCTGGCGTTCGGCGCGCGCGCTGTTCATCTGCCCGAACGCCCGTGCCGGCCGACGTGCGGAGACGTCGTACCAATGTAACGCCGTGCGTTCCGGCCGAATTCGCGGGGGATCCCACCACTTGCCCGGGACGGGAGAATGGCGTAACAGCGATGCTCGGCGCGTGCGCGTCCGGGCATCCGGAAGTCGAACGCACGCCCAGGGGACGGCATGTCACCGGTGCCCACTCCGCGAGAGGGGGCGGCACCACGGCGACGGGGACGAACGACGACGATGGTTTCTTTCACGCGGGCGGACCTCGAGAAGCTCTTCCCCGGCAGCATCTGGCGGAAGGCGGAGGAGCTGGTGGCCGACGGGGCGCTCGTCGAGGTCAACGTCGGGCGCGACGGCCGGGCGATCACCGGCCGGGTGAAGGGCAACGGCCGCGCGCCCTATCTCACCCGCATCAAGATCGCCAACGGCCGCGGCGGGCGCCTGCGGCTCTCCTCGACCTGCACCTGCTTCGTGGCCGACTGCGAGCACGCGGCGGCCCTGCTGCTCGGCGTCCTCGAGCGCGAGGCGCAGCCGGCCGGCGACGACGTCTCCACCACCCTCGACCAGGCCCTCGAGGACTGGGTGCGTTCGGTGGTGGAGTGCGCGCGCGCCCTGCAGTCGCGCGGCGACACCCGCGACTGCCTGCTCTACGTGCTGGAGCCGGCCCAGCGCTCGTGGAGCGACACCGGCCTCGCCGTGCCCGTGGCGGTCAACGTCTTCCGCGCCCGGCGCCTGCGCGAGGACCTCTACGGGCGCGAGGTGCCCTTCGCCATCGTCAATCTGGTGGGGGAGACCCCGCCCTCCTTCGCCACGCCGGACGACCTGGTCCTCGGACGGCTGCTCGGCGGCGTGCCCTCCTCCACCCGCCGGCTCTCGGGCCTGGCCGACGCCGAGACGCTGGTGCGCATGGTGGAGACCCGCCGCTGCTTCTGGCGCACCCTCGCGAGCGCGCCGCTGCGGCTCGGACCCGAGCGGCGCGGTGCCTTCGTCTGGCGCTTCGACCAGGAAGGCCAGCAGCGGCTCCGGGTCGAGCTGGACGACGGCCGCGAGGTGGTGATCGTGCCCCTCGGCGATCCCTGGTACGTCGACCCGGAGACCGGCGAGGTCGGACGCATCGAGACGGGGCTCGAGGCGCCGCTCGCCACCCTGCTGCTGCGGGCGCCCGTCATCCCGCCCGACGTGGTGGGGCTGGTGCGCCAGAAGATGGTCCAGGCCGGCCACCGCGTGCCCATGCCCGAGCCGCTCAGGAAGCGCGAGCGGCTCGAGGTGCAGCCCACCCCGGTCCTCCACCTCTATGCGCCGCAGATCACGGTGGTGCGCGGCAGCGGCTGGAACCGCACCGAGGAGCAGGTGGAGGTGCCCCTCGCCCGGCTGTCCTTCGACTACGCCGGCGCGCTGCTGCCCTGGTACGACCGGCGCGAGGAGATCAGCCACGTGGTCGACAACCGGCTGCTGGTCATCCCCCGCGCCATGAACGCCGAGAAGGCGGCGCTCGAGCGGCTCTCCGCCTTCGGCCTGCTGCCGCTCGGTCCGGTCGGGATCGGCCGCTTCGCCACCGACGACCAGAAGCAGGAGTTCACCTTCGAGGAGGACGAGAACCGCGACGTCAGCCTGCGCTGGATCGAGTTCAACCACATCGCCGTACCGCAGCTCGAGGCCGAGGGCTGGCGCATCGAGTTCGCGGAGGACTACCCCTACCGGGTGGTGCGGGCGCCCGAGGTGTGGAAGGCCGAGGTCGTCGAGACCGGCAACGACTGGTTCGACTTCGACCTGACGGTGGAGATCGACGGCGAGCGCATCCCGCTGCTGCCGGTGGTCCTCGAGCTGGTGCGCGAGCGGCCGGAGCTGCTGCAGCCCGGCGCCCTCGACGGCCTCGGCGACGCGCCCGTCTACGCCACCCTCGAGGACGGGCGGATCCTGCCCATTCCCGCCCGCCGCCTGCGGGCCATCCTCGCCGCCCTGTACGAGGTCTTCGCCGGCCGCAGGCTCGACCGTCAGGGACGGGTGCGGCTGCCGCGTCCGGCCGCGAGCCGTCTCGAACTGCTGCGTCGCGAGCTGCCCGAGGAGGCGCTGGCCTGGGAGGGCGGCGAGCGGCTGCGCGAACTCGCCGGGAAGCTCGCCGAGGTCCGCAGCATCCCGCGGGTGCGGCCGCCGAAGGGGCTGAGGGCGCAGCTGCGCGAATACCAGCTCGACGGCGTCTCCTGGCTGCAGTTCCTCGCCGAACACGAGCTCTCCGGCGTGCTCGCCGACGACATGGGTCTCGGCAAGACCATCCAGACCCTGGCCCACATCCTCCTCGAGAAGGAATTCGGGCGGCTCGACCGGCCGGTGCTCGTGATCGCGCCCACGAGCCTCGTCCCCACCTGGCGCAACGAGACCGCCCGCTTCGCGCCGGGGCTCCGCACCCTCGTGCTGCACGGGCCCGACCGCCACGAGCGCTTCCGTCACATCGACGGGGCGGATCTGGTGATCACCAGCTACGCCCTGCTGCTGCGCGACCACGAGGAGCTGCTGCCGCGCGAGTGGCACCTCGTGGTGCTGGACGAGGCCCAGGCCATCAAGAACCCCTCCACCAAGCTGGCCCGGCTCGCCTGGCAGCTGAAGGCGCGCCAGCGCCTCGCGCTCACCGGCACGCCCATGGAGAACCACCTCGGCGAGCTGTGGTCGGTGTTCCACTTCCTGCTGCCGGGGCTTCTCGGCGATCGGGAGTTCTTCCGCCGCGTCTTCCGCAACCCCATCGAGAAGGAGGGCGACGAGGCGCGGCGCGAGCTGCTGGCGGCGCGGGTGCGGCCCTTCATGCTGCGGCGCACCAAGGAGCAGGTGGCCACCGAGCTGCCGCCCAAGACCGAGGTGGTGCGCGAGATCGAGCTCACCGACGAGCAGCGCGAGCTCTACGAGGCGGTGCGCATCGCCGTGCACGAGAAGGTGCGCGAGGAGATCCGCCAGCACGGCCTCGGGCGCGCCAACATCGCCGTGCTGGAGGCGCTGCTCAAGCTGCGGCAGGTCTGCTGCGATCCGCGCCTGCTCAAGGATCTCGGCGGGCGGACGCCCCCGTCCTCGGCCAAATACGAGGTCCTCATGGAGATGCTGGAGAACATGGTCGAGACGGGGCGGCGCATCATCGTCTTCTCCCAGTTCGTCGAGATGCTGGACCTCATCGCCGACGGGCTGAAGAAGGCGAAGCTCCCCTTCGTCGTGCTCACCGGCTCGACCCGCGACCGCGAGACGCCGGTGCGCCGCTTCCAGGAGGGCGAGGTCCCCATCTTCCTCATCAGCCTGAAGGCGGGCGGCACGGGTCTCACGCTCACCGCCGCCGACACCGTGATCCACTACGATCCGTGGTGGAACCCGGCGGTGGAGGCGCAGGCCACCGACCGCGCGCACCGCATCGGCCAGGACAAGAAGGTGTTCGTCTACAAGCTGATCGCCGCCGGCACGGTGGAAGAGCGCATGCTGGAGCTGCAGGAGAGGAAGCGCGCGCTGGTGGAGGGCATCGTCGGCGGCGCCACGGGCGGACTGTCCTTCACCGAGGAGGACATCGAGGCCCTGTTCGCGCCGCTGCCCGCCGACTGAGGCCGCGCCGCACCGCCAGGGCCGCCGGGACGAAGCCGAGGAGCGGCGGCAGGGCCGCGAGCAGCCCCGCACAGGCGGCGAGCTGCCGGTCGCCCGCCGCCAGATAGGCCACCGTCTCGGTGGCGAGCGTGCGGATCCGTCCGCCGCCGAGGAACAGCGTGGTCTCGTACTGGGCGAAGGAGACGGAGAGCGCCGTGGCGAAGGCCAGGGCGAAGGCCGGGAACAGCAGCGGCAGCTCCAGCTCCGTGAACCGCCGCCACGGCGACGCGCCGAGGATGCGGGCGGCGGCGAAGAGGGGCGGCGGCACGCGCCGCACCGGCCCCTCCAGCACCAGCAGCGCATAGGGCAGGGCGTAGAGCAGGTGCCCGGCCGCCACTGCGGCGACGGTGCCCTCGGCCCCGAGGGCCAGGGCCGCCCGCTGGAGCAAAGGGGCCACCACCACCGGCGGGGCGAAGAGCGGCAGCAGGGGGAGCGGCACGAGCGGCGCCGGAGCGCCTCCGGGGCGCAGCAGCAGCCGCGCGCCGGCCACGGCGAGCGCCGCCACCGCGAGGGCGAGCAGCAGGGTCGTGCGCAGCGTGCCGGCCAGATCCACCGCGGCCAGCTCGAGGGTGCGGGTGCCGAGTGCCGCCGGCAGGGCGTCGGGGAAGGGCCAGGGGCCGGCCAGCGCCCACAGCACGAGCGCGCAGAGACTGCCGGCGCCGAACAGGGCGAGGACGGCGAGGGCGACGAGGCCGCAGGCCGCCGTGGTGCGGCCGCCGCGCTCCAGCAGCGCGAACAGCCCCTCCTCGAGCGGCCGCCAGAGCAGGATCGCCACCGCCACCAGGGCGGCCAGCAGCGGCACGGCCGCGAGCGCTAGGTCCATGCCGGCCGGATCCGGGTCGAAGAACCACCGCACGGTGCGCAGCGCCAGCGGTGCGGGCAGGTCCGGTGCCAGCACCGCCGCCATGTCGACGTTCGCCGTGCCGTAGACCAGCACCGCCAGCACCGGCAGGCGGATGCGCCCGCGGATGCGGGGCAGGCCCACGCGCAGGAAGGCCTCGACGGGCCGGCAGCCCAGCGTGCGGGCGCTCGCCTCGAGGGGGACAAGGCCGATCCGCGCCTTGGCGGCGAGCGCGGCCAGCAGCAGGAAGGGGAGCTCGCGCAGGGCCAGCCCGCCGATCAGCGACAGGCCAAAGGGATCGCCCGGGACCGGCCAGTCGGGCGGACGCTGGAAGCCGGTGATCTCGGGCGAGAGCAGCCGCACGATCCATCCGGAAGGGGCGATGAGGAAGGCGAAGCCGAGGGCGAAGGCGGCGTGCGGGACGGCGAGGAGCGGCACCAGCGGCGCGCCGGCCCAGCGCTCGGCGGAGCGGCCGTGGAGCAGCGCGAGGATGGCGACGGTGGCCGCCAGCGCCAGCGCCGTCGAGGCGAGGCCGGTCCACAGGGAGAGGAGGGCGGAGTGGAGGAGGGCCGGCTGGGCCGCGAGCCGTGTCCACGCCTGCGCCGGCACCGCCGCGGCCGCGAGCGGCGGCAGGGCGAGGGCGGCGGCGGGCAGGGCGATGCGGCCGAAGGACGCGGTGCCCGACGGGCTCAGCCGGGCGTGCCGTAGCGGGAAAGCCACGCCTCCTCCATCCGCTCCATCCAGTCGGGGTGGGGTTCGGGCAGGACCGGCCGGCGCCGCTCGGGCGGCAGGATAGCCGGGTGGGTCGGCACCGCGGAGAACAGCGCCCGCTGTTCGGGCGAAAGCTTCTCCATGGCCAGCACCGTGCCGTCGCCCCACACGGCGGGATCGAGCTTTCTCGCCTGGGCTTCCGGCGAGAGCAGGAAGTCGATCACCGTGAGCGCCCCTTCCCTGTGGGCGGCGTTGACGGGTATGGCGAGGAAGTGGGTGTTGCCGATGGTGCCCTCGGCCGGGACGAAGGTGCGCACGCTCTCCGAAAGCCGCCCGGCGAGGATCAGATTGGCCGCCTCGGCCGGATTGAAGGACATGGAGACGTCCACCTCGCCGTCGGCGAAGAGCCGGTGCTGGGCGCCCTGGGTGTCGGGAAAGCGCCGCCCCCTGCGCCAGAAGTGCGGATAGAGCCCGTCCAGAAGATCGAACACGGGCCGCGCGAGCGCGGCGAAGTCGGCGGCACCGACCGGCGCGGCGAGCCGCTCGCGCGGGATGCCCACGGCGTAGAGGAGGTGTTTCAGAAAGGTGCTGCCGACGAAGTCGGGCGGGCGCGGATGGGTGAAGCGGCCCGGATTCGCCCGGATCCAGTCGAACAGCGCCGGGAAGTCGCGCGGTGGCTCCGGCACGCGGGCGGTGTCGTACAGGAACACGAACTGGGCCGTGCCCCACGGCGCCTCGTAGCCGTCGGTGGGGATGGTGAAGTCCACCAGCACCGTCGGGTTGTGCTCCACGTCGACGAGGGCGAAGTTTTCGAGCAGCGGCGTGATCGGCCCGAACAGGAGACCTCGCTCCTTGAGATGCCGGAAGTTCTCGCCGTTGATCCACACCAGATCGATGCTGCCGCCCTCGGTGCGCCCGGCCTCGACCTCGGCGACGATGCGCGCCACCGCCTCGGCCGTATCGCGCAGGCGCACGTGTTCGAGCCGCACCCCGTACAGCTCGCGCACCCGCTCCCCCGCCCAGGCGATGTAGCGGTTGATCTCCGGCGAGCCGCCCCAGGCGTCGAACCACACCGTCTGTCCGCGCGCCCGCCGCCGGATCTCCGCGATCTCCCGCGGCAGGGCCGCGCGGGCGGTCCGTGTCCGCAGCCCGCCGGCGAGCGCGAGGCCGCCGCAGGCACCGAGCAGCGGGAGGAGATCGCGCCGTCGCACCGTCCGCATCTCCGCCGACCCGCATCCGCCCCGAGGGTAGGAGCCGCCGCCCGGGCCCGGCAAGGCGGGAGCGATCGCGCCCGATCGCGAATGCGTGAGGCGGCTTGGCGGCCGCGGTGGGCCGGTGCCATCTCCCGGGCGGACGGATCCGGAAGAGGGTTTTGACGGTCCGCGCCGGTTTCGACCTCTGCGTGATCGGCGGCGGCGCCGGCGGCCTGGCCGTGGCGGTGGGCGCCGCCCGGATGGGGGCGCGCGTGGCGCTGGTGGAGGCCGGCCGGCTCGGCGGCGAGTGCCTGTGGACCGGCTGCGTGCCCTCGAAGGCGCTGCTCGCCGCGGCCGCGCGGGCCCACACCGCCCGCAGCTCCGAGGCCTTCGGCATCCGCACCCGCGGTGTGGAAGTCGACTTCCCGGCCGTCGTGGCCCACGTGCGCCGGGCCATCACCGCGGTGGAGCCGCGCGATTCGGAAGAGCGCATGCGCGGCCTCGGCATCGCGGTGATCCGGGCCCGCGCCCGCTTCGCCGGGCCCGAGGTGGTGGACGCGGACGGCATCCGCATCCGTGCGCGGCACTTCGTGATCGCCACCGGCTCGCGCCCGGTGCGGCCCGCCGTGCCCGGCCTCGACCGCGTGCCCCACCTCACGAGCGACGAGGTCTTCGGGCTCGACCGGCTGCCCGGGCATCTGCTGGTGCTGGGCGGCGGGCCGGTCGGGGTGGAGCTGGCGCAGGCCTTCGCCCGCCTCTGCAGCCGCGTGGACCTTGTCCAGCGCCGGCGCATCCTGCCGCGCCTGCGGGCCGATCTGGTGCAGCCGGTGCGCGAGGCGCTGGTGCGCGAAGGCGTGGAGCTGCACGAGGAGGTGCGGGTGCTGGCCGTCGAGCCGGGCCCGCGGCTGCTGCTGGCCCGCAACGGCCAGCGCTACGCGGTC
>BEIP01000024.1 GCA_002898955.1 bacterium HR39
CGCCGGGACCGTTGTCCTCCACACGTACCAGCCAGGTGCCGCCGAGGCTGCGCAGCTCGACGCGGATGCGGCCGGTGCCGGCCGGCACGAACTTGGCCGCGTTGTTCAGCAGGTTGAGCAGCACCTGCAGCAGCCGGTCCGGGTCGCAGGCGACGGGTGCACGCGGTACGGCGAGGTCGGCTTCGGCCACGACGCCGCGCTCGCGCAGCACGGGTCCGATGCGCTCGAAGGCCTTCTCCACGAGCTCGCGCAGGTCGCAGCGTCGCACGTGCCACTCCATGCGGCCGGCCTCGAGGCGGGAGAGGTCGAGGATGTCGTCGACCAGGCGCGAGAGCCGCTCCGCCTCCTCGGCGATCACCGCGACGAAGCGCTGCCGCTCCTCCTCCGGCAGATCGGGATGGTCGCGCAGGATCTCGGCGAAGGAGCGGATCGCGGTGAGCGGCGTGCGCAGCTCGTGGCTCACCGTGGCGAGGAACTCGTCCTTGAGCCGGTCGAGTTCGCGCAGCCGCTCGTTGGCGGCGCGCAGCTCGGCCGCGACGCGTTCGAGCTCGCGCGACTTCTCCTCGAGCCGCTGGGCGTATTCCATCGCCCGGCTGGTCTCGTCGAGGACGGCGAGCAGCGTGCGCGGATCGAGCACCTCGCCGCGCACGATGGAGGCGAGCACGAGGCGCGCCGAGGTGGCGCCGATGGCCCGCGCCAGTTCCCGCTCGGCCTGTTCGACGAGCTCCGGGTCGGCGGCATCGGCCGGTCCGATCTCCCGGCCGCGCATCCGTCCGATCCGCGCGAGGAAGGCGGTGGCGCGCGCGGGGCCGAGGAAGCGCACCAGCAGCTCCTGGAGGGCGGCGACGCGGATCTCGCCGCGGAAGGCCCGCACCGTCGGTGCGCCGCGATGGACGTCGACGAAGAAGAAGGCCTGCACCCGCTCGAGGGGCGTGGGCTCGCTCACCAGCGAGAGGGTGACGAGGACCGCGAGATTGGCGCCCAGCGACCAGATCACCGCGTGGGTGACGGGATCGAGGCCTTCGAGGCCGAAGAGCGCCCGCGGGCGCAGCAGGCCGATCCCGAAGGGACCCTCGTGCAGCAGTGCGGCGGAGAGCCAGCCAGCATCGGCGAGCAGCGGCACCACCAGGGTCCACGTCCACAGCCCCATGCCGGCGAGGATGCCGCCCAGCGCTCCGGCGAGGCGCGCCTCGTGCCAGTAGAGGCCGAGCAGCAGGGCGGGGGCCACCTGGGCCACCGCCACGAAGGAGATGAGGCCGATCTGGACGAGCGGCAGCTCGGGCGGGGCCAGGCGGAAGAAGCCGTAGCCCGCCAGCATCACCAGCAGGATGGCGGCGCGGCGGATGCCCAGCACCAGCCCCGAGAGGTCGGGACGGCGCTGCAGTCCGAGGCGCTCGCTGCGCAGGAGAAGCGGCATCACCAGATCGTTGGAGATCATGGTGGCGAGCGCCACGGTGGCGACGATCACCATGGCGGTGGCGGCGGACAGCCCGCCGAGGAAGGCGAGGAGCGCGAAATAGCGCGAGCCCGCGGAGAGCGGCAGCTCGATCATCAGCATGTCGCCGCCCGCGCCGGCGAGCCTGCCCGCCAGCGCCACCGGCAGCACGAACAGGTTGATGAGCAGCAGATAGAGCGGGAACAGCCAGGCGGCGGGGCGCAGGTGACCGATCCGCACGTTCTCGATCACCGCCACCTGGAACATGCGCGGCAGCACGATGAAGGCGAGCCCGGAGAGCAGGGTGTAGCCGAACCAGTCGGTCCAGGAAAAGCGCGTCGCCCCGAACAGCAGCAGCCGGTCGAGGCCGGCATCCTCCGCCCGCGCCAGGATGTCGGAGAGACCGCCGTGGATGCCCCAGGTGACGAAGGCGCCCACCGCGAGGAAGGTGGCGAGCTTGACGAGGCTCTCGAAGGCGATGGCGAAGACCATGCCCTCGTGGTGCTCGGTGGCGTCGATGTGGCGGGTGCCGAAGAGGATGGCGAAGATGCCGAGCGCCAGTGCCACCAGCAGGGCGAGATCGGGGACGATGCCGCCGAGCATGCCCGTCACCTCGGCACCGAAGAGGCTGGTGAGGCTGGCCGCCACCGCCTTGAGCTGCAGGGCGATGTAGGGGGTGGTGCCCACCACCATCACCAGGGTGACGAGGGCACCGAGGGCGCCGCTCTTGCCGTAGCGGGCCGCCAGCAGGTCGGCGATGGAGGTGAGGCCGTAGGCACGCGTGACGCGCAGGATCTTGGCGTGCAGCAGCGGGAAGAGCAGGGCGACGATGGTCGGGCCGAGGTAGACGGGCAGGAAGGCGAGGCCGCGGTTCGCGGCGAGGCCCACGCTGCCGTAGAAGGTCCAGGCGGTGCAGTAGACGGCGAGCGAGAGGGTGTAGACCAGCGGATGGTCGACCAGTCGCCGTCCGGCGGCGGCGCGCCGGTCGGCGTAGAGGGCCAGGGCGAACAGCAGCCCGACGTAGGCGAAGGCCAGCGAGATGCCGAGCCCGGCGCCGTTCACGCGCCCTCTCCCGCGGAGTCGGAGCCGCCGTCGCCTGCGGAGGCGGCGGGGCCGGCGTCGTCCTCGGGGCGGCGCCAGCCGAGGGCGAAGGCGGCGGCGCCGATCAGCGCCGCCCACGCCCCGAAGAACCAGGCCGGCACCAGCCAGGCGCCGAAGCCGCGGCCGAGCTGCTCCACCACCTCCGTCACGGGATAGAGGAAGGCGAGGGTGGCGAGGAAGGCGAGGGCGGCGGCGCGGTGGCGGGTGCGCTCGTCCACGGGACCCCTCCCTCAGCCGGCCGGCGCCGCCATGCGCTGGCGGATGCGGGCCATGCGCCGGCACACTTCGAGCGCTTCGCCCAGCGTACGGATCCCCTTCGCCTCCAGCAGATCGAACAGGGCGACGAGGATCTCGGCGGTGGCGAGCGCATCGCCCAGCGCCGTGTGGCGCCCGCGGATGTCGATGCCGAGCCGCAGGGCGATGGCGTCGAGGCTGTGGTCGTCGGTGTGGTCGTCCACCGCCGCCGAAAGGAGCAGAGTGTCCAGCACCGGCTGGTCGAAGCGCACGCCGGCCTCCTGCTCGTGCCGGCGCAGGAAGGCCATGTCGAAGGCGGCGTTGTGGGCCACCAGCACGCGGCTGCCGACGAAGGCGTGGAAGCGACGGATCACCAGATGCGGCGGCGGCTTGCCCCGCACCATCGCGTCGGTGATGCCGTGGAACCGGGTGGAGACGGCCGGGATGGGGCGCCCCGGATCGACCAGCGCGTCGAACACCTCGCCGTGGAGGACGCGCCGTCCCAGCACCCGTACGGCGGAGAGCTGGACGATCTCGTCGTGTTCGGGATCGAGGCCGGTGGTCTCCAGGTCGAACACCACACAGGCCAGCTCGGCGAGCGGCCGGTCGGCCTGCGGGACCTCCGCCCGCGGCGCGATGTCGAAGTCGTAGAATTCGGGGCGCGGCGGCAGCGGATCGGGAGCGCGGACCGCGTGCGGCCGCTGGGGTGGCGGCAGGGTGAAGGAGAGCACGGTGCCGCCCTCCCGTCCCGGACCGACGAAGGGCCGCGTGCCGTGGCGGGCGAAGAGGTCGCGCGCCTCCACCCGCGGGCGGGTGAACAGCGGCCGGCGCAGCCATTCGTCGACCCAGGCGGCCGCCTCCGTCTCCTCCTCCGCCCAGACCACGTCCACCGCCACCTCCCCGTCGAGGAGGCGGGCGCGGATCTCCACCACCCCCTCGGGAACCCGCGCGGCGATCTCGCGGCAGAGCGAGGCGAGCAGCGTGGTGAGGGCGAAGCTGTCGGCCGAGACCCAGATCTCGCCGGTGCGCGCGCGCAGCGAGAGGGGCACGCCGCGCTCGGCCAGCCGGGTGCGCACCGCTTCAACCACGTCGGCCAGCGGCACGTCGGTCATCGGCCAGTGGGCGAGCACGATCTGCCGGCCGGCCTCGGCGAGCTCCTCCACCAGCCGCTCGAGCCGGCGGCCCTCCTCCTCGACGGTGCGCACGAGGGGCAGCAGGTCCGGACGGTCCCGCAGCTCGTCGGCGAGGATCTCGCCGGAGGCGCGGATGGCGGCGAGCGGCCCGCGCCAGGCCGTGTCGATCTTCTCGAGGAAGCCGGCCGGATCGATCTCGCGCAGCTCGCTGCCGGCCTCGCGCATCACGAGAACGAAGCCCTCCTCGCGCCCCTCTTCAGCGGTGATCAGGGCGAGGCGGCAGCGGAACAGCCGCTCGCCGTCGGCGCTGGCACACAGGAAGTCCTCGCTCACCGAGGCCGGCTCGCCGCGGGCGCGGCGCCGACGCAGCTCGTCGAGGCGGTGGACGACGGGACCGCGGGCCAGCACGGCGAAGAGGGGGTGGCCCAGCCCCAGTTCGGGCGGACTGCCGAGCAGGCGCACCGCCGCGTCGTTGTAGAGCAGGATGCGGCCGTCGAGAATGCAGCAGAACAGGCCGTCGGCGAGGTCGCGCAGGATGGCGGCGAGCCGCGAGCGCTCGCGCTCCAGGTCCCGGGTGGCCTCCTCGCGGATGCGGGCGAGCTCGCGGTCGCGTTCCGCGAGGCTCTGCGCGAGCAGGCGGGCCGCCGCCGCCACCTCGGCCAGCAGGGGGACGCTCTCGGGAGCGGGAAGCAGGTCCTCGCGCCGGCTCGCCCGCTGCAGCGCCATGGCCTGCGCGAGCCGCGCCTGGGTCGCGACGAGGGTGCGGTCGAGGACCGCGCCGAGGGCGAGCAGCCACAGAAGCGTGCCGGTTCCGAGCCAGGAGAGGGCGCGGGCTAGAGCGGGATCGGAGTCCATCGACGTGCCGGCGAGGACCCAGGCTGCCATGGCCGGTGGCAGCGCCGCCGCCACCACGCCGGCCCACAGCCGCACCCGTACCCGGCTCACCCGTCGGCACCTCCCGCGAGAAGGGCCTTCACCCGCTCGAGCAGCTCGCGCGTGGAGAAGGGCTTGGTGACGTAGTCGTCGGCCCCGAGTTCGAGGCCCCGCTCGCGCTCGTTCTGCCGGCCGCGGGCGGTGAGCACCACCACCCTGGTCTGCGACCAGCCCGGACGGCTGCGCAGCTCCCGCAGGATCTCGAAGCCGTCGACGCCGGGCAGCATGAGATCGAGGATCACCACGTCCGCGGGCTCGCCGTCGAGCCGGGCGAGGGCCGCACGACCGTCGCGCACCACTTCGGTCTCGAGGCCGGCCTTCTTCATGAGGAATTCGAGCGAGAGGACGATGTTGGGCTCGTCCTCGACGATCAGCACCCGCGGCGGCCCCATCGCTCCCTCCCTGCTCCGGTGCCCCGACCCGCCGCATGCTTACCTACGCCGGATGCCGCGGCGGGAAAAGGGCCCGCACGCCGGTGTGCTCAGGAGGCGGCGGCGGGTTCGCGGGCGCCCGCGCGGGCCGTGGCCTCGGAGGGGCGGGAGGTGGCGGTGGCCGAGCGCAGGATGGCGAAGGCGCGCTCGCGCAGGTGTCCGGCCAGCTCGGTGACCTCGGCCTCGCTCACGCCCACGTGGCGCAGGGCGTACGAGCACAGGGTGATGGCGAGCTCCACCGCCTCGGGCACGGCCTCGTGGGCGCCGGCCTGCAGCAGCCGTTCGCGCACGGCGAGGTCGCGGGCCCGGGCGATGACCGGCACGTCGCGGAAGAAGTTGTGCACCGCCGTCACCACCCGCTCGGCGGTGGCGGGATTGTCGAGGGTGACGAGCACGAGACCGGCGCGGCCGGTGCCGGCGGCGGCGAGGATGCGGGGATCGGTGGCGTTGCCGTAGAGGATGTTGTGGCCCTCGCGGCGCATGGCCTCGACCCGCACCGGATCCTGGTCGATGGCGACGTAGGGAATCCCGAGGGCGTCGAACATGAGCCCCACCGTGCCGCCGACCCGGCCGAAGCCGCAGATCACCACGTGGCCGTCCAGTTCGGCGATGCGTGCCTCCACCGGCCTCGGCGGGCGCGGCGGTTCGAGCCGCGCGGCGATGCGGTCCCCCAGCCGTACCAGCAGCGGCGTGGCCATCATGGACAGGGAGATGAGCAGCACCGCCCGGCCGTAGAGGGTCTCGCCGAGGATGCCGTGGGCGAGGGCGGTGCCGAAGAGCACGAAGGCGAACTCGCCGCCCTGGGCCAGCAGCAGCCCCATGCCCAGCGCATCCGCCCGGCCGCAGCCGAAGGCGCGCGCGAGGGCGAAGATCACGCCCGTCTTGACCACCACCAGCAGCAGGAGCGGCAGCAGCACCGACAGGTCGCGCAGGATCCGCGCCACGTCGATGCTCATGCCCACCGCGATGAAGAACAGGCCGAGCAGGATGCCCTTGAAGGGGGCGATCTCCGCCTCGAGCTGGTGGTGGTAGCGGGTGCGCGAGAGCAGCAGGCCCATGAGGAAGGCGCCGAGACTCGTGGACAGCCCGGCGAGGTCCATCACCCACGCCGCCAGCACCGCGGAGAGCAGGGCGATGCCGGTGAAGGCCTCCATGTTGCGCTCGCGCGCCGTGAGGTCGAGCAGCACCGGCAGCAGATGGCGCCCCGCCAGCAGCACCAGCGCCAGCGCCAGCAGAGTGGTGCCGAGGCGCTGGCCGAAGTCCGCGGTGAGCTCGGGGCCGCTTCCGGCCAGCAGCGGCACGACGGCGAGCAGCGGCACCACCGCGAGGTCCTGGAAGAGGAGGATGGCGAAGGCCTTGCGGCCGCGTTCGCTGTAGAGCTCGCCGCGCTCCTCCATGAGTTGCACGCAGATGGCGGTGGAGGAGAGGGCGAAGCCCGCCGCCACCACGAAGGCCGCGCGCGGGTCGAGGCCGAGCAGGGTGGCGACGGCGGCGAGCGCCGCGGTGGTGACGGCCACCTGCAGGGCACCGAGGCCGAAGACGGCGCGGCGCAGGCGGGCGAGGGTCTCCGGCTCCATCTCGAGGCCGATGGCGTAGAGCAGCAGCACCACGCCGATCTCGGAGACGTGCCGCAGCTCCTCGCCGCCGGCCAGCACCCCGAGCCCGTGGGGGCCGATCACCATGCCCACCGCCAGCAGGCCCAGCACCGAGCCGAAGCCGAGGCGGCGGAACAGCACGAGGCCGGCGACACCGGCCCCGGCCAGCACCACGGTGGCGGTGAGCAGCTGCGAGGTGGCCGCCGCCCCGGCCATGGCCGTGCCCCTCAGACGGTGCCCGGCAGGCGCAGCGGCTTGTAGCGCACGCGGTGGGGCCGTGCCGCCTCCTCGCCGAGCCGGCGCACCCGGTCCTCCTCGTATTCGGTGAAGTTGCCCTCGAAGAAGGTGACGCGCGAATCGCCCTCGAAGGCGAGGATGTGGGTGCAGATGCGGTCCAGGAACCAGCGGTCGTGGCTGATCACCATCACGCTGCCGGCGAAGTCGAGCAGCGCGTCTTCGAGCGCGCGCAGCGTGTCCACGTCGAGGTCGTTGGTGGGCTCGTCCAGCAGCAGGAAATTGGCGCCGGACTTGAGCAGCTTGGCGAGGTGCACGCGGTTGCGCTCGCCGCCCGAGAGCTCGCCGACCTTCTTCTGCTGGTCGGCGCCGCGGAAATTGAACGCCGCCACGTAGGCCCGTCCCTGCACCCGGTGACGGCCGAGCTCGATCACGTCCTGGCCGTCGGTGATCTCCTCCCAGACGGTGCGGTCCGGATCCAGAGCGTCACGGGTCTGGTCGACGTAGCCGAGCACCACCGTCTCGCCGAGGCGGATGGTGCCGGCGTCGGGCCGCTCCTGGCCGACGATCATGCGGAAGAGCGTGGTCTTGCCGACGCCGTTGGGTCCGATGACGCCGACGATGGCGCCGGGCGGCACGCGCAAGGAGAGGTCCTCGATCAGCAGCCGGTCGCCGTAGCCCTTGTAGAGGTGTTCGACCTCCAGCACCACGTCGCCCAGCCGCGGGCCCGGCGGGATGACGATCTGGGCGGCCTGCGGCGGCCGCTCGCGCGCCTCCCGCAGCAGCTCCTCGTAGGCGCGGATGCGGGCCTTGGCCTTGGCGCGGCGGGCCTGGGGGGTGCTGCGGATCCACTCCGCCTCGCGCTCGAGGGTGCGCCGGCGCGCCTGTTCCTCCTTCGCCTCCTGCTCGAGCCGCCGCCGCTTGGCCTCGAGCCAGGCCGAGTAGTTGCCCTCGAAGGGGATGGCGCGGCCGCGGTCGAGCTCGAGGATCCAGCCCGCCACATTGTCGAGGAAGTAGCGGTCGTGGGTCACGCACACGACGGTGCCGGGGTAGGTCTTCAGGTGCTGCTCCAGCCAGGCGACGCTCTCGGCGTCGAGGTGGTTGGTGGGCTCGTCCAGAAGCAGCAGGTCGGGGCGCGAGAGCAGCAGCCGGCAGAGCGCCACGCGCCGCTTCTCGCCGCCGGAGAGCACGCCGGCGGGGGTGTCGGGCGGCGGACAGCGCAGGGCGTCCATGGCCATCTCGACCATGCGGTCGATCTCCCAGCCGTCCACCGCGTCGATCTTCTCCTGCAGCTCCGCCTGCTCGGCCATCAGCCGTTCCATCTCGACGTCGTCCGCGACCTCGGCGAAGCGCATGGAGACCTCGGTGAAGCGGTCGAGCAGCGCCTTCACCTCGGCCACCCCGTCCATCACGTGCTCGATGACGGTGCGCTCGGGATCCAGGCGCGGTTCCTGTTCGAGCAGGCCGACGCGGATGCCGTCCGCCGCCCACGCCTCGCCCGAGAAGTCGGTGTCCAGTCCCGCCATGATGCGCAGCAGCGTCGACTTGCCGGCGCCGTTGTGGCCGACGACGCCTATCTTGGCGCCGGGCAGGAAGGCGAGGGTGACGTCGTCGAGCACGCGGCGTCCACCCGGCCAGGCCTTGGTGAGATGGCGCATGACGAAGACGTAGCGGACGGCGTTCATGGTGGTGCGATGGCTCCGTCTGGCGGGGAAAGGGGCGGGGCGTTTAACGGTCCGTAAGGAAATATGTGCGAGAGAGGGGGGCGCAAGGCACGCGGACGGAGAGCGGCATGAGCGAAGAGCGGCCCGGGCGGCCGCCCGGAACGGCGGATGCGGTGGACGGGGAGCGGGCGTCCGCCACCCGCGGCGGGCCGGACGACATCCTCGCGGAGTTCCTGCGGGTGGCGGAGGTGGTGCCTCTGGGCCGCGCGCGCCGGCGGCGGAGAGC
>BEIP01000025.1 GCA_002898955.1 bacterium HR39
CCGCCACATCTACTACAACAACAACCGCGCCGCCGACTTCGTGAAGCCGTCCGGTCTCACGCGTCTCGGCATCGAGAAGGTGCCGCCCATCGTCACCCGCGGCGTGCTGCTCGACATCGCGAAGCTGCGGGCGTGGCGCGCATGGAGCCGGGCGACGTGGTCACGGTGGAGGACCTCGAGGCGGCGCAGAAGGCGCAGGGCGTCGAGATCCGCCGCGGTGACGTGGTGATCGTCCACACCGGCTGGCTGTCGATGCTGGAGGAGGATCCGCAGGCCTTCATCCGGCAGGAGCCCGGCATCGGCGTGGCCGCGGCGCGCTATCTGGTCGAGAAGGGCGTCGTCGCCATCGGCGCCGACAACTGGGGCGTGGAGGCGGTGCCGCACGAGGATCCCGCCACCTTCTTCCCGGCCCACGTGGAAACCCTGGCCAGGGCCGGCGTGTACCTGCTCGAGAACATCGACACCCGCGGGCTGATCGCGGACGGCGTGCACGAGTTCCTGTTCGTGCTCGGCCACGCCCGGGTGAAGGGCGCGGTGCAGATGATCATCAACCCCGTGGCCATCCGCTGAGCGGTCGGCACGGACGGACCATCCGCAAGGAGGCAGGTCCCATGACACGCGGATCGTGGCTCGTGGCCGGCGCGATCGGCCTCGCCCTCGCGGCCGGACCGGTACAGGCGCAGGAGACCCTCAGGATCGGCTTCGTCACCTTCCTCTCCGGCCCCGCGGCCGGTCCCTTCGGCGTGCCGGCCCGCAACGCCGCCGAACTGATGGTGGAGGCCCTCAACGCCGGACAGGTGCCGGCGCCCTACGACCGGCCCGGCATCGCCGGCGCGAAGATCGAGATGACGGTGATCGACGAGGCGGGCGGCGCCCAGGCCCAGGTGGCCGAGTACCGCAAGCTGGCCGAACAGGTCGACGTGGTGATCGGCTACATCTCCAGCGGCGACTGCAAGGCCATCGCGCCGGTCGCGGAGGAGATGCAGCGGCTGACGGTCTTCTTCGACTGCGGTACGCCGCAGATCTTCGAGGAAGTGGTTACCGAGCCGAAGTATCTATTCCGCACGTCGACCCACTCGACGATCGAGAGCATCGCCGCGGCCCGCTACATCCTCGACCTGATTCCCGGTCTGAAGACCATCGCCGGCCTCAACCAGAATTACGCCTGGGGTCAGGACTCATGGCGTGATTTCAGCCGTTCCATCCTCGCACTGCGGCCCGACGTGCAGGTGGTGGCGGAGCTGTTCCCGCAGCTCTTCGCGGGCCAGTACGGTTCGGAAATCTCCGCGCTCCTCGCGGCCGGTGCCGATGTCGTCCATTCCAGCTTCTGGGGCGGCGACCTCGAGGCCTTCATCCTGCAGGCGGCGCCGCGCGGCCTGTTCCAGACCAGCCGCGTGATCTTACCCTCGGGCGAGACCACCGTCTGGCGGCTGGCCGGTCAGCTCCCCGACGGCACGGTGATCGGCGCCCGCGGCCCCAACGGTCCCTTCGCCCCCGACAACGAGCTGAACCGCTGGTTCCGCAGCGCCTACCACGAGCGCTACGGCGAATGGCCCGTCTATTCGGCCTATCACATGGCCCGTGCCATCCTCGGCACCAAGGCGGCCTTCGAGAAGGCGGCCGGGAACGGTGGCGGACTGCCGTCGACGGATGCGGTGATCGCCGCCTTCGAGAACCTCGTCTTCGACTCGCCGAGCGGCGAGATCCGCATGGCGCTGGGTCGCGGCCACCAGGCCGTGGCGCCCATCCCCTACGGCGTCTACCGCTACGACGCCGCCAGCGGTCAGCCGACCTTCGAGGACGTGCGCTACTACGCACCCGAGTGCGTGGCGCCGCCGCCCGACATGAAGGGCATCGACTGGATCGGAGCCGGCTTCCCCGGCGCCAAGTGCTGAACCGCCCGACGCATCGCGGGCGAGCCGACCGGGCTCCGGGCGGACCTCCGCGGTCCGCCCGGACTGCGGGGGGACCGCGGACCACGCCATGACCACGACCATCGCCATCGTGCTCGACGGTCTCCTCTACGCCGCCTGGCTGTTCCTCGTGGCCGTCGGCCTCACCCTCGTCTACGGGGTGATGCGCATCCTCAACGTCGCCCACGGCAGCCTCTACGCGCTCGGCGCCTATGTGGCCGCATGGGCCGTCCAACTGTGGTTCGCGAACCGCCTGCCGGCCGCGGCGGGCCTGCTGCTGCTCCCTCTCGCCGCCCTGCTGGTGGGTGTGGTGGCCGGCACGGCGATCGAGCGCGGGGTACTGCGCTTCACTTATGGCCGGCACGAGCTCGTGCTGCTGCTCGTGACATACGCCCTCTTCCTGATCCTCGAGGACCTCGTGAAGCTGGTCTTCGGGGTCGATCCCTGCTTCGCTTACCAGCCCTACGGGCTGCTCGGCGTGGTGCGCATCGGCCGGCTGCCCTATTCGCTCTACGATCTCGTGCTGATCGGTTTGGCGGTGGTGGTCGGCCTGTCCGTCTGGCTCTGGCTAGAGAAGACCCGCTCCGGCCGGCTGCTGCTCGCCGTCATCCACGACCGCGAGATGGCCATGGCCATGGGCATCGACGTGGGGCGGCTGTTCACCGTCACCTTCGCCGCCGGCGCCACCCTCGCGGCCCTCGGCGGCGCGCTCGCGGCACCGCGCATCTCGGTGGTGCCGGGCATCGGCGTCGAAGTCATCGTCCTGGCCTTCGCGGTGGTGGCGACGGGTGGGCTCGGCAGCGTTCCCGGCGCCATGATCGGATCGCTGGTGGTGGGGCTGGTGCGCGCCGTTGCCGTGCATCTGCTGCCGCAGGTGGAGCTCTTCGTCATCTACGCCGTGATGGCCGCGGTACTGGCGGTACGGCCCCAGGGCCTGTTCGCCCGTGCGGAGGTGCGACGGATATGAGGCGCGATCCCGTCCCGGCCGCCATCGCCCTGCTCGCCCTGCTGCTGCTGGCGGGGGCCCTGGTGCTGCCCGACTGGCTGCGCTTCCTGCTGCTGCTCGCCTTCGCCAAGGGCCTCGCCGTGCTCGGAGTGGTGACCCTGATGCGCGGCGGACTCGTCTCTTTCGGGCAGGGCCTTTACTTCGGCCTCGGCGGCTACGCCGCCGGCATGACCGGCCATTTCACCGGCTTTTCGGACGTCTTCGGTCTCCTGCTGCTCGGGATCGCGGTGAGCGTCGCGGTGGCGCTCGTGCTCGGGCTCGTCATGGCGCGTTATCGCGAGATCTTCTTCGCGATGCTGAGCCTCGCCTTCTCCATGGTGTTCTACGGCGTGCTGGTGCGCTCCGAGGTGCTGGGCAGCACCGACGGCTCCAACCTGCCGCAGCCCACCTTCCTCGGCTACGCACCGGAGGCGGCGACGGGGCGGGTGCTGCTCTACCTCCTCACCGTGCTGGTGGTCGCCGTCGCCGCCTTCCTCGTCCACCGCTGGTACCGCTCGCTGTGGGGCCATCTCGCCGAGGCTGCGCGCGAGAACGAGGTGCGGGTGGAATATCTCGGGGCTTCGGTCTTCCGCGTCCACTACGCCGACTACCTCCTCGCCGCCGCCACCGCCGGCGCCGGCGGCGTCCTCACCGCCGTGGCGGTGGGACACGTGGATCCCACCCTGACCTACTGGACCACCTCGGGCGAATTCGTCTTCGTGGCGCTGGTGGGTGGCACCGGCAGCGTCTTCGCACCCTTCGCCGGTGCGGTGCTGCTGGAGCTCGTGCGCACCTTCGCCTTCGCCTGGCTGCCCTACAGCTGGCAGATGATCCTCGGCGCCGTCATGCTGCTCGTGATCCTGTTCCTGCCGGGCGGGCTGTGGTCGCTGGTGGCCGGACGGGAGGCGCGGACGTGAACGCGGTCCTCGAGGTGCGGGGTGTCTCCAAGTCCTTCGGCGGCGTGGTGGCGGCGGCGGACCTCGACGTCACCGTGGAACGCGGCGAGATCGTCGGCATCATCGGGGCCAACGGCGCCGGCAAGACCACGTTGATGCGCGCCATCTGCGGGCTGCTGCTGGCGGCCCGCGGCCGGGTGGTGCTGGACGGCCGCGACGTCACCCGTCTGCCCGCCCACCGCCGCGCGCGGCTCGGGGTGGGCTACATGCCCGAGGACCGGCGGCTGGTGCCGCAGCTTCCGGTGCGCGACAACATCCTGCTGCCGCTGTGGGCGCGCGGGGTGGCGGACGCGGAAGCGCGTCTCGCCGAAGTGCTGCGCTTCGTGCCGGACATCGAGCCCTTCCTCGCCCGACCGGCGCTGCGGCTCTCCGGCGGCCAGCAGAAGCTGGTGGCCCTCGCCCGGGCGCTCGCCGCCGGCGAGCGGGTGCTGCTGCTCGACGAGCCCTTCGAGGGCGTGGCGCCGGCCCTCGCCCGCCGCCTCGCCGAGATCCTCGAATCCCTCGGCCATGCGGGCCAGCGCACCATCCTGGTGTCCGGGTCCGACTACACCCACACGGCCGGCCTCGTGGACCGGCTCTACGCCATCGAGCGCGGGCGGGTCGAGCCGGCCGCCCCGACGGGGGCGGGCTGATCCGCCGGCCGGGCGGGCCTGGACCTGTCCGGCGGCGGCACCAGGTGGGGCGACGGACGGAGGAGCGGTCCGCCCTTGCTGCACGACGCCGTGGTCGCCGTCGGCGCCCTCGTCGAGGCCCATCCCGGCCTCACCTGGCTGGTGGCCTTCCTGGTCGCCGCCGGCGAGTCCTTCGTGGTGGTGGGAGCCCTGGTGCCCGGCACCCCCATCCTCGTCGCCATCGGCGCGGCCGGCGGGCTGGGCCACGTGTCGCTGACCGGCGTGGTGGCCGCCGCCGTCGTCGGGGCCGTCTTCGGGGACGGCCTCTCCTTCTGGATCGGTCGCCGCTACCGCGAGCGGCTGGTGCGCGGCTGGCCCTTCGCGCAGCGTCCGGACCTGCTCGCCCGCGCCGAGGCCTTCATCCACCGCTACGGCGTCGCCGCGGTCGCCATCGCCCGCTTCACGCCCGGGGTGCGCGCGGTGGTGCCGGTGGCGGCCGGCATCCTCCGCATGCGGCCGCCCGGGTTCTCCACCGCCAACATCGCCTCGGCCCTCGTCTGGGCGCCGGTCCACATCCTGCCGGGCGCCCTGCTCGGCTTCCTCGCCACCCTCCACCTGCCGGACGACCTCGACGAGTGGGCGCTGCCCGCCGCCCTCCTCGCCGGCGCTGCGCTGTGGCTGCTGTGGCGCCGGCTGCCCGCGGGAAGCCTTGCGCGCTTCCTGCGCCTTCCGGCGGAGGGGGGCGCCGGCGGTCTCAGCCGTCCTCCAGATCCTCCACCGGGCTCG
This sequence comes from bacterium HR39, assembly GCA_002898955.1. Lineage (GTDB taxonomy): Bacteria > Pseudomonadota > Alphaproteobacteria > Geminicoccales > Geminicoccaceae > HRBIN39. The sequence continues at coordinate 5,252 of BEIP01000025.1, forward strand.
TGACCACGAGGAAGACCAGGTCCACGAGGCCGGTGTTCTCGATGGCGTGGCGGGTGCCCGGCGGCAGGAAGACCACGTCGTGGCGGCGCACCACCACCCGCTCGCCCTCGATCTCCATCAGCCCCTCGCCCTCGAGCACGTGGTAGACCTGCTCCTGTACCCGGTGGGCGTGGGCCTCCACCCGCGCCATGGGCTGGTGGCAGGAGATGCGGTCGCCGATGCGCGCGAGCCTCGCCGCCTCGGCCCGCGTGATCATGAGCCGGCCACCCGGCAGGGCGAGTTCGGGGATCGGCGGCTCGATGCGGGCGAAATCCCGGCCCAGCCGGCGGCCGTCGAAGACGGGCGGCTCCAGCGCCCGGAAGCCCGAAGCGGCGCCGGGGACGTCCTGACGGTAGTCGGCGGCCTGCGGATAGGGCCGGAAGGCGATGCCGGCGCGGCGCTCGAGGTCGAGCAGCATGGCCGGGCCGCCGTCGAGGAAGGCGTCGAGCAGAGCCGCGTCCACCCGGTCGCCGCCGAGGGCGAGGAGATAGGTGCGGGCCCGTTCGCGATCGCCGCGGATCCCGGCCGCACGCAGGTGATGGTTGTCGGGGATCCAGAGCGTGCCGGAGGAGCGCGCGCCGGTGCCGCCGATGGTGGCGGCGCGCTCGACCACGAGCGGCCGCGCGCCCTCCAGAGCGGCGACGAGGGCGGCCACGAGGCCCGCCACCCCGCTGCCCACCACGACGAGATCCCGGATCTCCGGCCGTGCCGCCGCGTCCGCCAGCTGCGCCTCCCCGTCGTCGACCGTCTGCGGACGAGGGTGGCGATACGGCGTCCGCAGCGGGCGGTCAACGGTCCGCCGGGCGCCCGGACCCTCAGGGCACGATCTGGCTGATCTCCGTGACCACGATGTCGGTGCCGCCGCGGGCCTTGAGCTCGCGGATGAGTTCCGGGAGCTGGCGGCGCGGCACCGCCGCCTTCACCGCATAGCCGGCCTCGTGGTGGAGCGGGGCGATGGTGGGCTCGCGCATGCAGGGCAGCACCTCCACCACCCGCTCGAGATCCGCGGCCGAGACGTTGAGCTCCAGCATCACCCGCTCGCGCGCCGCCAGCACCGACTTCACGAGCAGCACGAAGTGCTCGATCACCTCGCGGCGGGCGGGATCCTCGAGGGCGTGGGGATTGGCGTAGAGGCGCGTGCTGGAGCGCATGAGCTCGTCGAAGATCACGAGGCCGTTCGCGCGCAGCGTCTGGCCCGTGGCCGTGTTGTCGACGATGCAGTCGGCGTCCTCGGGCGGGAACACCTCGGTGGCGCCGTAGGAGCGCACGATGCGCGCCCGGTAGCCGCGCGCCTGCAGCCAGTCGGCGGTGAGGTGCTCGTATTCGCTCGCCACGGTGAAGGGCTGGCGCTTCGGGCGGCCGCCTTCCAGGAAGTCGGCCGGAGCGGCGGCGACGATGCGCACCGGATCGAGGCCGGTATCGAGCAGCTCCACCACCTCGGCGCGCTTTTCCGCCACCCAGTCGGCGCCGGCGAAGCCGAGATCGCGCGAGCCGGCGTGCAGCATCTCGACGATGTTCTGGGGCTTGAGCAGCTTGGTCTCGAAGCCGCCGATGGAGAGCACCGGCCGGTAGCCGCGCCGGTCGAACACGAGGCGGATGCCGGCGTCCTCGAGCAGCTTCAGCACATTGTCCTGCATGCGCCCCTTGGGGAGGGCGAGACGGACCACGGGCCCGTCGGCGGCGATCTCGCTCACGGCCTCGGCGTCCTCGTGCGGCTGCGGGGATGCTGTGACGGCGCCCGCCATATAACCGCCGCCCCCGCGGGGGTAAAGGACGGGCCCTTGACAGGCCGGTGACCGGCGGCTGGGATCGCGGCGGATCCGAACATGCGCATATGCCCCGGAGGAAGACGCCGTGACCGACTGGCTGGCCGTGGAGAAGGAGTACGTGGAGCGCGCCCGGCGGCTCCACCGCGACGGCGGCGCGCCCATGGAGGCGTTCCGGCAGCTCGTGCGCGCCACCGGCACCGACGGCGCCATCTCCCACAAGGTCAAGGAGCTGATCGCGCTGGGGATCGCCATCTGCACCTGCTGTGAGGGCTGCGTCGTCTTTCACACCCGCGCGCTGGTGCGCCTCGGCGCTACCCGCGAAGAGGTGCTGGAGGCCATCGGCGTGGCGGTGGAGATGGGCGGCGGTCCGGCCTCGGTCTACGGCGCCAAGGCCCTCGAGTGCTACGACCAGATGGTGGCGGCCAGAGGCTGAGGGGCGCACCGGCCGGCCGGATTGCTGCGCTGCGAAAGGGCGGGGGTTGCGCGGCGGCGGATGCGGCCTATAACGGCCGCGAGCAACCCTCCGCCCGCGGAACAGCCCACCATGCCACCCTTCGTGAAGCGCCGTCCCGACGCAGCGCTCGTGCTGGAGGACGGCCGGGTCTTCCGCGGCTTCGGCCTCGGCGCGCCGGGCCGCGCGGTCGGTGAGCTGGTCTTCAACACCGCCATGACCGGCTATCAGGAGATCCTCACCGACCCCTCCTACGCCGCCCAGATCGTCACCTTCACCTTCCCCCACATCGGCATCGTCGGCGCCAATCCCGAGGACGAGGAGGGGCCGCGCCCGGTGGCGCGCGGCATGGTCTGCCGCATGCCGATGACCGAGCCCTCCAGCTGGCGCGCCGCCGAGAGCCTCGAGCGCTGGCTCGCCCGCCACGGCCTGTTCGCCGTGACGGGGGTGGACACCCGCCGCATCACCCGCATCCTGCGCGAGGAGGGCTTCAAGAAGGCGGCCATCGCCTACGACCCCGGGGGGGAAATCGACGTGGCGGCGCTGCGGGCCGAGGCCGCCGCCTGGCACGGCATGGAGGGGCTCGATCTCGTCGACGAGGTGAGCTGCCGCGAGCCCTACGTCTGGCGCGAGGGGCTGTGGTCGTGGCCCGACGGCTTTGCCCCCGGCGGGGAGGACGGCCCGCACGTCGTGGTGGTGGACTACGGGGTCAAGCGCAACATCCTGCGGGCGCTGGTCTCCACCGGCTTCCGGGTCACCGTGGTGCCCGGCCGCACCCCCGCCTCCGAGGTGCTGGCGCGCCGCCCCGACGGCGTGCTGCTCTCCAACGGGCCGGGCGATCCCGCCGCCACCGGACGCTGGGCGGTGCCGCAGGTGCGGGAGCTGCTCGATGCCGGCGTGCCGCTCTTCGGCATCTGCCTCGGCCACCAGCTGCTCGGCCTCGCCGTGGGCGCGCGCACGAAGAAGATGCCCTTCGGCCACCACGGCGCCAACCATCCGGTGCAGGACCTGGAAACGGGGCGGGTGCTGGTGACCAGCCAGAACCACGGCTTCGCGGTGGACGACGAGGGCCTGCCGAACAGCGTGCGCGTCACCCACCGCTCGCTGTTCGACGGCACCATCCAGGGCATCGCGCTCGCGGACCGTCCCGCCTTCGCCGTCCAGTTCCATCCCGAGGCCTCGCCGGGGCCGCACGACTCCCTCGACCTCTTCCGCCGCTTCCGCGCGCTGGTCGAAAGCCGCCGGACCTGATCCATGCCCAAGCGCACCGACATCCGCTCCATCCTGGTGATCGGCGCCGGGCCGATCGTCATCGGCCAGGCCTGCGAGTTCGACTACTCGGGCAGCCAGGCCTGCAAGGCCCTGCGGGCCGAGGGCTACCGGGTCGTGCTGGTGAACTCGAATCCGGCCACCATCATGACCGACCCGGAGATGGCCGACGCCACCTCCATCGAGCCCATCCCGCCCGAGTTCGTCG
>BEIP01000026.1 GCA_002898955.1 bacterium HR39
GCCCTGCACGCCGCGGCCATCGCCGCGACGGTGATCGACGCGGGGCTCGACGTGGCCTGCTTTCCGGTGGCCGACGTGGCCGGGCCGGAGACCACCGCCGCCATCGGCGATCGCGCCTTCGGGGACGATCCGGAGCTCGTGGCGCGCCTCGCGCGCATCGCCGCGCGCACCCTCGACGCCTTCGGCGTGGGCGCGGTGGCCAAGCATGCGCCGGGCCACGGCCGCGCCCGCGAGGACAGCCACGCGCTCCTGCCGCGGGTGGACGCGCCGCGTGCGGAGCTGGAAGCGCGCGACTTCGTCCCCTTCCGGGCGCTCGCGGACGTGCCCTTCGTGATGACGGCGCACGTGCTCTGCGAGGCGCTCGATCCCGAACGTCCCGCCAGCCTCTCGCCCGCCGTCCACCGGCTGCTGCGCGGGGAGCTGGGCCTGCGCGGCATCGTGATCAGCGACGATCTCGCCATGGGGGCGCTGGAGGGGCCGCCGGGACGGCGGGCTGCGGCGGCGCGCGCGGCGGGCGCCGATCTCGCCCTCTACTGCCCCGGGGACGTGGAGGGCAGCGAGGCGGTGCTGGAGGCAGCCGGCGAGCTCGCCCCGCAGGTCGAGGCGCGGCTTGCGGGACTTTTGGCCGGCTGGACGGCGCGGCGGCGTCCGCTACCTGCGGAGCGGATCGCATCCGAGCTCGAACGCCGGCTCTCCGCCTGATGGACTTCCTCTTCGACATCGGCCGCACGCTGTCGGTCTGGGCGCTGCCCGTGCTGCTCGCCGTCACCCTGCACGAGGCGGCCCACGGCTTCGTGGCCGACCGGCTGGGTGACGACACCGCGCGGCGCATGGGACGGGTGACCCTGAACCCGCTGGCCCACGTGGATCCCCTCGGCTCCGTGCTGCTGCCGGGCTTCCTGCTGCTGGTGGGCGCGCCCTTCGTCTTCGGCTGGGCGAAGCCGGTGCCCGTGGCCTTCCACCGCCTGCGCAGCCCGCGCCGCGACATGGTGCTGGTGGCCCTCGCCGGGCCCGCCTCCAACATCGCCCAGGCCGTCGCCGCGGCGCTGCTCATGCACCTCACGGTCCGCCTGCCGAGCCCGTGGCTGGAGTGGACCGGCGAGAACCTCGCCAATGCGGTGATCGTCAACGTGGTGCTGGCCGTGTTCAACATGCTGCCCATCCCGCCGCTCGACGGCGGACGGGTGGTGACCGGCCTGCTGCCGCCGCGCGCGGCCTGGCGCTTCGCCCGCCTCGAACGCTACGGCCTCCTGATCCTGCTCCTTCTGATCCTCGTCGTGCCGGTGGCGGCGCGCGAGCTGGGCCACCCCTTCAACCCGCTCGCCCGGGTGCTGCTTCCGGCCATCTCCTCGGTCTACGGGCTGATCCTGGCGCTCACGGGATGGTGAGGGAGGAGGAGGCCTTCCGCGTCGAGCTCGGGGCCTTCTCCGGCCCGCTCGACGTGCTGCTGGATCTGGCCCGCCGCCAGAAGGTGGACCTCGCCGGGATCTCGGTGGTGGCGCTGGCCGAGCAGTATCTCGCCTGGCTCGAATCCCTGCGCGGACGGCGCCTCGCGCTCGCGGCGGAGTATCTGGTGATGGCGGCCTGGCTCGTGTGGCTGCGCAGCCAGCTGCTGCTGCCGGCACCCGAGCGGGCGCCCGAAGCCGACCGGGAGGCCGAGGGACTGCGGGAGCGCCTCGCCGCGCTGGAGGCGGTGCGCCGGGCCGCCCGCTGGCTCGAGGAGCGTCCGCAGCTCCACCGCGAGCGTCTGCCGCGCGGCGCCGGCGAACGCCTGCCGGTGCGCCACGAGGGGCCGGTGGTGGCCGATCTGCCGTCCCTCGTCGGCGCCTGGTTCCGGCTGGCGGTGCGGGCGGAGCGGGGCCGGGTGGTGCGGCTGCCGCCCCGCCGGCTGTGGTCGCCCGAGACGGCGCTGGAGCACATCTACCGGCGCCTCACCGGGCGCGAGTGGCACGAGCTGGCCGCCTTCCTGCCGCCGTTTTCGTGCGGCCTCGAGCGGCGCGCGGCGCTGGCCTCGGGCCTCGTGGCCTGTCTGGAGCTGGCCCGCCGGGGGGAGGTGGAGCTGCGCCAGCCGCGGCCCTTCGGACCGCTGTTCGTGCGGAGGTTGGCATGACGGAGCGGGAAGACGCGGAGACGGCGGAGGCCGAGCGCCTCGTGGAGGCGCTGCTCTTCGCCAGTCCCGAGCCGCTCGACGAGAAGGCCATCGCCGCCGTGGTCGGCACCGGCGTCGCGCTGGCGGCGGTGCTGGAGCGGCTCGCCGCCCGCTACGCGGGGCGCGGGGTGCGGCTCGAGCGCTCGCGCGCCGGCTGGGCCTTCCGCACCGCCCCGGACCTCGCCGCGAAGCTCGCCCGCGTCGACCGGCGGCCGCGGCGGCTGTCGCGGGCCGCCCTCGAAACCCTCGCGGTCATCGCCTATAAACAGCCGGTGACGCGGGCGGAGATCGAGGCGGTGCGCGGCGTCGCTCCGACGCGGGCGGTGATGGACCAGCTGCTGGAGCTGGGTCTGATCGCTCCGCGCGGACGCAAGGAGGTGCCGGGCCGGCCCGTCCTGTGGGGCACCACACCCCGTTTTCTGGACTTCTTCGGCCTTTCCTCGCTCGACGATTTGCCGCGTCTCGAGGAATTCGAGGAAGGACTGTTCGCCGGCACGGCGGCGCGCGGCGGTGGAGATGGAGACGGCGCGGGTGCGTGAGGAGACGGCGGACATCGCGGTGTACGGGGAGCGCGCCCCCGGAGCGGACGCCCGGGCGGAGCCGCCCGGCCTCGAGGTGCGCGGTCTCGCCCACGGCTTCGGTCCGCGGCGGGTGGTGGACGGGGTGTCGTTCACCCTGCGCCGCGGCGAGGTCCACTGCCTCGTCGGCCCCTCGGGCTGCGGCAAGACCACGACGCTGCGCCTGATCGCCGGGCTCGAGACGGTGCAGGAGGGCGAGATCCGCATCGGCGGCCGTCTGGTTGCGGCGCCCGGATTCTCGGTGCCGCCCGAGCGCCGGCGGGTGGGGCTCATGTTCCAGGACTTCGCCCTGTTCCCGCACCTCACCGTGGCCGAGAACGTCGCCTTCGGCCTGCGCCATCTGCCGCGGCGCGAGCGCGAGCGGCGGGTGCGCGAGCTCCTCGAGCGGGTCGATCTCGCCGGCTACGCCAACCGCTATCCCGACATGCTCTCCGGCGGCGAGCAGCAGCGGGTGGCGCTGGCCCGGGCGCTTGCCCCAAAGCCGCAGGTGATGCTGCTGGACGAGGCCTTCTCGGCGCTGGACACCAGCCTGCGCGCGCGGGTGCGCGAGGAGACGCTCGCGGTGCTGCGCGAGGCCGGCACGCCCGTCGTGCTGGTCACCCACGATCCCGAGGAGGCCATCCGCGCCGGCGACGTCATCCACGCCATGCTGGAGGGTAGGATCGTCCAGAGCGGCCGGCCGGCGGAGCTCTACGCGCGGCCGCTCCATCCCTTCGTGGCCGGCTTCTTCGGACCCGTGAACGAGTTCCGCACCCGCGTGCGCGACGGCCGCGCGCCCACGCCGCTCGGCGACGTTCCCGCCCCCGGCTTTCCGGAAGGGGAGAAGGTGCTGGCGGTGATCCGGCCCGAGGGCGTGCGGCTGCGGCCGCCGAACGGTTCGGGCCTGCGGGCCCGCATCGATGCCCGCAAGGACCTCGGCCCCGTGCACCTGGTGTGGCTGGGTCTGCCCGACGGCACCCAGGTGCGGGTACGGGAGTCGGCGCCCGTCGAATTCCCCGTCGGCAGCGAGGTGGCGGTGGAGATCGACCCGGCTCACGCCTTCGTGTTCCCGGCCCGCTGAAGCGGCGGGAAGCGCAGGCCCCGCCGCCGTGCCGGCTCTTCGAGGGTCGCCCGCAGGAAGTCCGCGAGGATGCGCGGTGCGTCCGATCCCAGCCGGTAGACCGGTTCCGGTCCGGGATCGGCCAGCACCCGCTCCAGCACCTCGGGCAGCTCGCGCGGATCGAAGCAGGGATGGACGGGGTGCTCCTGCGCGATGCGCGCGAGGAAGCCCGTCTGGTCGTTGGGCGCGCCGGGACGGCGGGATCCGAGGCGCGGCACCGCGACGATGCGGCAGCCCGCCCGCATGGCGTCGCCCACGAGGCCGATGCCGGCGTGGGTGACCACCAGCGGGCGGCGGGCGAGGCGCGCGCGCAGCTCGTCCGGTGCGAGCAGGCGGACCCAGGCGAGACGGCGCGGCAGGTAGCGGCCGCCGGCGATCTGGGCGAGGCCGGAGAGCCCGAGCCGCGCCGCCGCCTCGTCCGCCGCCTCCACCAGCTCGTCGAAGCCGAAGTGGGCGGTGCCGGTGAGGACCAGGAGCTCCGGCCTCACAGCAGCGCCCCCCGCGCCAGCACCGCCCGCGGATAGCACAGCTTCTGCTCCGGCCACTGGACGACGAAGAGGTCGGCGAAGGGGTACACCAGCCGGCCGCTCAGCGAGGGGCCGACCCGCCCGGCGCACTCCACGAACACCACCCTGGCCCCGAACAGCCTGGCCCAGACGACCGTGGCCACCGCCACGTCGGCGCCGGTGGAGATCACGAGCTCGGGGCGCTCGCGCAGCACCACCCACAGTGCCTGCAGGACGTTGACGAGCGTGCGCAGCGGCCGCCGGCGCGGATGGACCAGATACCAGGTGCGCCGCGCCCGCGGGTCGGGCGGACGGCCCGAGCGGTAGGTGACGTCGAAGCGGTCGGTGAAGACCATGTCGGCGGTCAGCCGGTCGAGCTCCGCCTTGTGGCCGCCGGCGGAGTAGGCGAAGCAGGTACGGCGGTGTTCGACCCACAGCGGCCCGCTCACGGTTCCACCAGCTCCCGCACCCGGCCGAAGCGCGCGCGGATGCGTCCGCACCGGTCCAGCACCACGATCCACGCCTCGCGCGAGGACAGCCGGGCGAGGTCCTCGACCCGGTCCTCGGCGTAGACGTCCAGGGGAACGCCCCGGGCGAGGGCGCGCAGGCGCAGCGCCGCGAGCAGCAGATTGGTGCGCAGCCAGCCGCCCGCCCCCGGCGGAAAGACGAGGCGCAGGTCGATGTCCGAATGCGACCCGCCGGAGGATCCCCGACCGCGCGAGCCGCAGATCACCGCTTCCCCGAGCCACCGGCGCGCACGCAGCCGCGCCACCAGCTCCCGCGCGAAGGCCTCGCGTGCCGCCGGATCGACCCGGAAGGCGGGATGGTAGCGGAGCGCCACGAGGAACTGGCCGTTCAGCACCCAGTCGGCGGTATGGGCGAGGGCGAAGCCGGCGAGCGCCGCGGGAAGGGGCGGAAGGAACGGGGAGAGCAGGGCGCAGGCGAGGGCACCCAGCAGGACCTCGGCGGCGAGGCGGAAGGACGCCTCCTTCCGGCCCATGCCGCGCACGCCCTGGAACAGCCAGCTCACCAGCAGCACGGTCGCCGGGCTCTGCACCAGCGGCGAGCGGGCCAGCGCTGCGGGCAGCGGAAAGGGCTTGGGCTTGACCGGCAAGGGTCCCGGCCTCCCGGATGCCGCGGGCATTCTACTTGCAGGAGAGACGAAGTCCAGATACCCTCGCCCCGGTTGATCGGAGCCCCCGCCGCCGGTGGTCCGCACGAGCGCCCTCGTCCTGTTCCTGACGGTGTGGGCCTTCGCCATCCTCTCCGCCCACCTCGCCGAGGTGCTGGGCCTCTCGCAGCTGCGCATCGTCGTCTTCTCGGCGGTGGTGGCGGCCCTCGGGCTTCTCGGACTGATCGCCCATCCCCGGCTGGGGGCGCGCGGGCGGGGTCTCGCCCTCGTCCTGCTGGCGCTGCACTGGCTGCAGACCGTGGTCCATCCGCTCGCCCCCTTCGATCCCCTGGGCCACAAGGTCCTCCTGGTGCTGTTGGTGCTGCTGCTCGCCCCCAACGTCGCGGCGGCGCTCGGGGAGGTCGACGTGGCGCGGGTGCTGGCCGGCTTCCTCGCCGTCTACGTGCTGGCGGCGGGCGGTCTCGCCCTGTGGGGGGATCCGGAGCTGCGCGGCTACGGAGCGGTCGCGCGGCTCGACGTGAGCGGCTCCATCGTGAGCCAGGGAAGCCTGTGCGCGCTGGCGGCGCTGGTGGCGGCCGAGCGCGCGGTGCGCGCGCCGCGCCTGCGCCTTTTGTGGCTGCCGCTGCTCGCCGCGGCGCTGGTCATGGTGTTCGTCACCGCCACCCGCACCGCCGTCCTCGCCGTCCTGCTGTTCGCCCTCTACGACACCCTCGCCGGACCGGCGCGGGTGCGGCTGCGGCTGCATCTGCTCGCGGCCGTGCCCGCCGTTCTGGTCTTCGCCCTCTTCACCCTCACGGTGAACGACGTGCTCTGGCGGCGGATCACCGGCGAGGGGGTGAGCGACTGGAGCTCGGGCCGCGCCCACAGCCTGCGCTACTGGATCTCGCTCGCCGCCGACCATCCCCTCGGCCTCGGCATCGGTACGCTGCGCCGCATGTTCGCCGACGGGCGGCCGGTCATCGACGGCGGCCTGCATCTGGAGTGGCCCCACGACGAGTTCGTGCGCATGTGGGTGGAGGGGGGCCTCCCCGGGCTGGTCTTCGCGCTGCTGCTCGTGGCGGGAGTGGTGGTGCGGGCGGTGGGGGCGGCGCGCGCGACGGACGATCCCCTGCGGCGGGTGGCGCTGCTGGCGCTCGCCGCCGACCTCACCGCCCAGAGCCTGCTGCAGAACTACTTCCACAGCGTCTATCTGGCGACGGCGACGGTGCTCACCCTGGCCGTGCTGGCGGTGCAGGTGCGCAAAGAAGCGGAGGAGGGACCTCGCAGGGCCGCGGCGGAGCCGTCGCCAGCTCCCCATATCCCGGGCGGGAGCTTCGCGGGGAACGCGGCATGAGCGAGGAGCGGACAGCGGGCACGCGCACGGTGCGCGAGGCGGTGGCGGTGTTCGACAGCGTCGCCGACTACGAGGCGGCGGTGCACGAACTCCTGGAGAAGGGGTTTTCGAAGGACGACATCCAGATCCTCGCCGGCTTCGCGACGGTGGAAAGGAAGTTCGGCCACCGCTACCGGCGGGTGGAGGAGCTGGAGGACGTCCCCGAGGCGCCGCGCACCGCCTTCGTGCTGCTCGAGGACCTCGAAGAGCGCGAGAAGGTGCTCGCCAACACCCTCACCGTGCTGCCGGCGCTGATCGCCGGCGGGCTGGTGGTGGGCTCGGGCGGCGCCATCCTCGCGGCCATCGCCGGCGCGGCGGTGGCGGGAAGCCTGCTCGCCGCCGTGCTCGGCCGGTGGATGGAGGAGAAGCAGGCGAAGGCGCTGGTCGAGGACCTCGAGCACGGCGGCATCCTCGTGTGGGTGCGGGTGGACGACCCGGAGAAGGAGAGGACCGCCGTCGAGGTGCTGCGCCGCCGTTCGGGCCGCGACGTCCACGTCCACGAGATCCCGCTGCCGCAGGAGGCGTGGGCGCGGACCCCGGGATGCGGACGCCCCGGACCCGGCACGGGGCGGCCGTCCGCGGCCGCGCAGGCTCCCCGTACGGCCGCGGGGTGGATCTCAGGGAATCGTGGTACCCGTCCAGGCCGGCGGATCGGAGGCCGGGAAGGACTCCTCGTCCGCCTCCTCGACGATGTCCTCCACCACCTCCTCCTCCGGCCGCTTCTCCTCCGGGGACGGCTGTCGCGCGGTGCCGCCCTCCGGCCGCCCGGGCCGCTCCCCGCCGCCCTCCGCGGGCCGGCCGGCCGCGGCGAACAGCGCGAGCGGCGAGGTGCTCCGGTCGAGGCGGTCGCGGAAATTGTCGGCGTAGGATTTCGGCACCAGCCGGCGTACCGGCGGCTCCGCCACCTGCCAGCTCCAGCCGCGCGATTCGGCGAACTCCACCGCCGCCTCCAGCGAGGGGAATTCGATCCGGGTCGCGCGCAGCGGATCGGGGCTGCCGCTCCAGCCCATCAGCGGATCGGGAAGGGAGGGGAACAGGGGCTCGAATTCCACCACCCAGCGTCCGTCGAAGGCGCGGCCGCCACGCCCCGCCTGGACCTCGCGGCGGTGGATCCAGGCGGTCGTGACGGGCGCCAGGGTTGGAAAGCGGCTTCCCGGCCGCCGCGCCAGCAGCCGCCCGATGTTCTGTCCGTTCACCATCGCCGCCTCCCCGTCTCGCTCCACCTCGCATATGGCCGCGAGGGCATGCTACACAAGCATCGCCGCCCGCGTCCGCGGACGGCGCGACGGAAGAGTTGCATGCAGAGAGCCGCCAGGGATGCCTCACACCCCATTTCGACATACCGTCGTGGCATGCACCGCTCTCCTCGCTGCGTGGCTCGCGCCGGTCCAGGCTGCGGCCGCCACGCCCGGGTGGTGGGCGCCCACCATGGAGGACCGGCTCGACATCCAGTTCGTCGACGGGCCGCGTCCCACACCCTGGGCCACGGTGATCGACGTGGACGCCTTCGACGTGACCGACCGGGCGCTGGGAAAGCTGAAGCGGTCGGGCAGGCGGGTGGTCTGCTACATCAACGCTGGCGCCTGGGAGGAATGGCGCGAGGATGCCGAACGCTATCCCGCGGTGGTACTGGGCAGGCCCCTCGACGGCTGGGAGGGTGAACGCTGGGTGGACATCCGCCGCCTCGACCTGCTCGGCCCGATCCTCGAGGCTCGGCTGGACCACTGCAAGGCGCGTGGCTTCGATGCCGTCGAGTTCGACAACGTGGACGGTCACACCAACGACACCGGCTTCCCCCTCACCGCTGCCGACCAGCTCCGCTTCAACCGCTGGCTCGCGCAGCAGGCCCACGCCCGCGGGCTTGGAGCAGCCCTCAAGAATGACCTCGAGCAGGCTGCCGTCCTCGTGGCGGACTTCGACTTCGCCATCGTCGAATCCTGCTTCTCATACGAGGAGTGCCACCTCGCCCGTCCCTTCCTTGACGCCGGCAAGCCGGTGTTCGTGGTCGAATACGTGAAGAGCCGCGGGCTGCAACGACGCTACTGCGCGCAGGCCCGCGGCCCCGGCGTGCGCCTGCTCTTCCAGCAGCGGTCCTTGGACCGCTGGAGCCTTCCGTGCCGC